>JAFGDX010000104.1 GCA_016931875.1 Prolixibacteraceae bacterium | reverse complement strand
GGGAAACCGTTTTACGAATCGCTGGTGGAATTTATGAGTTCGGGGCCAATTATTGCAGCTATTCTTGAAAAAGAAAATGCAGTAGAAAATTTCCGTACGCTGATTGGGGCTACCAACCCTGAAAATGCAGCCGACGGAACCATAAGAAAACTGTATGCCACCAGTTTACAGCAAAATGCGGTACACGGTTCCGACAGTGATGAAAATGCAATTATTGAGGCTAACTTTTTTTTCTCAAAAACAGAAAGATTTTAAAACCGGATTTTACAAGGAAAGAAAAGGTTGTTTGGTTTCCGGGCAACCTTTTTTATTTGAATACAATTGTCTGAATAATTTCCTCTCCTGCTTTTTCGTTCATTTTCAGGCGGATTTCCTCGCGCATCATTATCAGTTCGTTTTTTACCACCGGCGAATTTATTTTTACATACAACGTTTTTTTCGCGATATAAATATTCCCGGTGTAACCCGCTATTGTTTTCCCAAGCAGTTCCTCCCAGTAATGCAACGCGTCAACCTCTTTTAATTTGCGTTCCATTTTCATTACACGGATGTATTCACGTAAAACTTCACTTAGCGGCTGTGTGTTGCTTCTTCTCATTCCATTTGTTTTACTTTCCCCGATTCAACATAAAAAATACGAAAATCGGTTTTCATTTTTCGTATAATCCCATCCAAATGTTCGCGGTTGGTATCGGTAATAAAAATCTGGCCAAATTCATCGCCCGAAACTACTTTAATAATTTGTTCCACCCGGTTCTGGTCCAGTTTGTCAAAAATATCGTCGAGCAGTAAAATGGGTTTTAATTCCGAAATTTGTTTGATAAAATTGTACTGTGCCAGTTTTAACGCCACAAGATAGGTTTTGTTTTGGCCCTGCGAGCCCAGTTTTTTAATCGGGTACTCGCCAATTTTTAATTCCAAATCATCTTTATGAATCCCAACTGTAGTGTATTGAACCATCCTGTCTCTGGCAACCGATTCTTTCAGCAATTTCTCAAAATCATTTTTGTAAAAATCCGACTGGTGAATCAATCCCACTTCTTCGTTTCCCTGCGAAATAAAAGTGTAGTAGTGCTGGAAAACCGGAATAAGCTTTTCAACAAATTTTTTTCGTTCTTCATGAATTCCTGTTCCGTATTCAACCAACTGGCTGTCCCATATTTCCAACAACTCGGCATCAAAATATTTATCGGCAACAAACTGTTTTAACAAATTATTTCGTTGTTGCAAAGCCCGGTTGTATTTTAGCAGGTCGTCGAGGTAATTCTGATTGTATTGCGAAATTACACCGTCCATAAATTTCCGTCGTTCATCGCTTCCACCCAAAATCAGGTTCACATCGGAAGGGGTAATCATAACCAGCGGGAGCAAACCAATATGTTCGGCCAGTTTTTTGTAAACTTTTGAGTTTCGTTTAAACTGCTTTTTCTGACCTTTTTGAAGACCACAGGAAATAAATTCGCTTGAATCGTTTCGGCTATAATTTCCCTGCAGCATAAAATAATTTTCAGTGTGGTTGATGTTCAAACTGTCGACCGGGTTAAAAAAACTTTTGCAAAACGAGAGATAATACACCGCGTCGAGCATATTGGTTTTACCCGCGCCGTTATTCCCGATAAAACAGTTTAACCGGGGAGAAAAGCGAATTTTATTATCCCGGATATTCTTAAAATTTACTATCGAAATTTCTTCAATCTGCATAGAAAATTACTCTGACTACCCTGCAAAACTAATTAAAAAGAACGGATGATAGAATTCAGTGTAAAAATTGTATTACAAACACGCATATGTTGATTAATATTCAAAATAAAGACCACATATTTTATTCAGTTGTGAAAAAAAAACTATTTTTGCGACACAATTTTGAAAACGAAAAAGATGGCAAAAAAGAAAACTCCGCAAGTTGATAATTTACAGGAACTTGAAAGTGCATTAACAAAAACGGAGCAATTTATCGAAGACAATCAAAAAATCATCACCTATGTAATTGGTGCTATTATTCTTGTGGTAGCTGGTTATCTGGGTTTTAACAAGTTTTTTCTGCAACCCAAAGAAGATGAAGCCAAATCGCAAATGTTTATGGCGGTGAACTATTTTGAAAGAGATTCATTTAACCTTGCTATTAACGGCGATGGTAATTACCTTGGCTTTTTGGATATTATTGACGATTACGGGATTACCAAAGCTGCCAACCGGGCCAATTATTACACCGGAATTTCGTATTTACACCTGGGGCAATATGAAGAAGCCCTGGATTATCTGAACGATTTTAAAACCAAAGACATGTTGCTTGCCCCTGTAACTGAAGGAGCCAAAGGAGATGCCTATCTTGAACTTGGTGAAACGGACAATGCCTTAAAACAATACAAAAAAGCCATTGCACTTTCAGGTAATGAGTTAACTGCACCGATTTATATGATGAAGGCGGCACAATTGCTTGAGTCGATGGATGAACTGGAAGATGCGCTGGCAATGTATGAAGACATCAAAGAAAAATATCCCGAATCAACAGAAGGAACAAATGTTGACAGATATATTGCGAGGGTTAAAATTAAATTAAACTAAACCATTTTCAAAATAGCCCCTCTTAATGAGGGGTTTTTTATTTGCAAACATGGCTACAAAAGATCTTTCACAATACGATGTAAATTCCGTCCCCTCAGCCGAAAACATGCGTTTTGGCCTGGTGGTAGCCGAATGGAACCCTGAAATTACTTTTGCTCTTGCTGAAGGTGCGGCAAATACGCTAAAAAAACACGGTGCCGCTGATGAAAATATTTTGATAAAATATGTTCCGGGTAGTTTTGAACTGCCTCTGGGCGGGCAGTATTTTGCCGAAATGGAAAATGTGGATGCCGTTATTTTACTGGGTTGTGTTATTCAGGGAGAAACCCGGCATTTCGATTTTATTTGCCAGGGTGTTACCCAGGGAACCGTTGATCTGAATTTGAAATACAATAAACCATTTGTTTTTGGTGTTTTAACCACCAACAACCAGCAACAGGCGCTTGATCGGGCCGGAGGAATACACGGCAACAAAGGCGACGAGGCGGCTGTTACCGCCATTAAAATGGTTGCACTGAAAGCTTCATTTCAATAAAAAAGGGCTTACACCACTGTGTAAACCCACTAACCAAACTAAACTTTTCAAAAGAATATCATTTTCTTACTGGCCGCCCGGGCGTCCAAATCTGGAACGTCTTTCCTCAAGATACTTTTCGTATTTGCCCCACTGTTCATCATTGAGGATTTCTTTCATCTTTTTGTTTTGATCTTCTCTCAAAGCGGTCATCTTTTCACGCATTGCATCCCTGTCTCCACCTTGATTTTCCTGAAATATTGCCTGCATCTTTTTGCTCATTTCAAGATTCAAATCGTACACCTTCTTTTCCTGGTCGCTGTCCAAACCAACAGCTTCCTTTATCTGTTCGGTTTGGCGTTTGGCCATATCCTCAGGATTCCTGGGCCCCTGGGGCTGTGCCACACTCAATGTTGTGCCTAATACAATGGCAACAAATAAAAATCCTAACTTTTTCATTGGCTCATTTATTTATGTTATTACTTTTTAACAGTAATGAGACCCGGGAATAAACCAATAGTTTAATAAATTGATAATCTTTTTTGTAAAAAGATGTTTTGTTAGAGACTGATATCCATGTTTATTCCAACAATATCAGAGGTATTCCACTGGTTTAACAATTTATATTTTTCCAGCGAATAATACATTTTTATTTCAAAATGTTTAATGTTAATCACATTTATACCCGCATAAACGCGAGCGAGGTGAGTTTTTTCACGGTTCATTTTAATAAAAGATTCTTCAGTCGTAAAAAAACGCAGTCCCCAATTGGCCAAAGGTGGAAAATCGATGTTTAATTTTTGCCGGAAACGAAAATGTTCGTCGGCGGTTTTAAACCAGCGGTATTCAAATCGTCCCGACAATCCCAATTCAAAATTTTTGATTTCTTTCGAAAGTTCTGTTAAAAACATGGTGCGCCTTTCTTCCAGCCACTCGTTGTTATTTTTGGCATATCCCAATCTGAAACCTCCGGCACATCCAAGCCAGTCGTTACACTGATGCGTCATCCATACATCGCCAAATTTTACATCCACACTGCTGGTTTTGGGAGTGTAATGAATTTTTTCTGCCATTTCAAGAGCCGTTTTTTCACCAAGTGGCACCGATATTTTGTTGTAATTCCACAACTGTACTCTTCTCTCTTCCTGCGAAAAAGACGAAAATGAAAGAATAATTCCCATCATAATAAAAAAATACTTCGGCATAATTGGTTAGCTCATTATTCAGATTAAAAGCATTTTATAATACATTGAAACAAAAAACCCGAAGATTTTGAACTTCGGGTTTTTTCTATTTCACCTTAAAACAATACAGCTTTGTTATTTTACTTTATCAACGATTGCTTTGAATGCATCAGGCTGGTTCATGGCCAAATCAGCGAGAACTTTCCTGTTGATTTCAATATCGTTCTTTTTTAACAATCCCATGAATTGTGAATACGACATTCCTTCAAGGCGTGCGGCAGCGTTAATTCGCTGAATCCACAATGCACGGAATGTTCTTTTTTTGGCTTTCCTGTCGCGGTAAGCATACTGCTGGCCTTTTTCCCAGGTATTCTTGGCAACCGTCCAGACATTTTTACGGGAGCCGAAATAACCTTTCGTCTTTTTTAATAATTTTTTTCTTCGGGCCCGTGATGCTACATGATTTACACTTCTTGGCATACTTTTACTTTTTTTTGATAATTGGCGTTCCCGGGTTACCGGGGCACTTTAAAGCACAATCATCTGGTTTATTACTTTATTTACCTTTCACTTTTAAAAGGAACTTTTGGCAACCGAAACCGGTTACTTCATATTCAACAAAAGCTTAACGTTACTCTCATTGGTCTTGTCAATGGTAGTCCAATAAGTAAGGTTCCGTTTACGTTTTGTACTTTTTTTAGTCAAAATGTGGCTTTTGTAGGCATGTTTCCTTTTAATTTTTCCACTTCCGGTAAGTCTAAAACGTTTTTTAGCTCCGGAGTTTGTCTTCATTTTTGGCATAATCCTACGAATTAAATTTTTTCAAAGAACTATATTATTTCTTTTTTGGTGAAATATACATGGTCATTCGTTTCCCTTCCAGCTTTGGCATTTGTTCCACTGTTCCGAGTTCTTCCAGTGATGTAGCCAGTTTCAGCAACAGAATTTCGCCCTGTTCCTTAAACAGGATCGACCTTCCTTTAAAAAAAACGAAAGCCTTTACTTTTGCTCCTTCTTTGAGAAATTTCTCAGCATGGCGAAGTTTAAAATTAAAGTCGTGCTCATCGGTTTGTGGCCCGAAACGTATTTCTTTTACCACCACTTTAACCGCTTTGGCTTTCATCTCTTTTTGTTTCTTTTTTTGCTGGTAAAGAAACTTTGAGTAATCAATTATTTTGCAAACGGGAGGATCTGCTTTTGGCGATATTTCCACTAAATCCAGCTCCAATTCGTCTGCAATGCGTAATGCCTCTCGTAAAGGATAAATGCCTGGATTTTCAATGTTATCCCCTACCAGCCGTACTTGAGGCACCTTTATTCTGTGATTAATACGGTGTTCCGGTTCCTGTTCTCTTCTTGGCTGGTAATTTCTGCCTGGACCTCTTCTTTTAATAGCTATTTTAAATTCCTCCTATTATTAGTTATACAATCCTGATAATTGATCTCTTACTTCATTTAAAACAAAATCAGCGAATTCGCTGGTTTTCATACTCCCTTTATCTCCCTCGCCCTGGCGCCTTACTGAAACGGTTTCGGTTTCGGTTTCTTTTTCGCCCACAATCAGCAGATAGGGTATCCTCTTTAATTCGTTGTCGCGTATCTTCCTACCAATCTTTTCATTACGTTCGTCAACGACGGTGCGAATATCGGAAATATTTAGAAAATTTGAAACTTTTTTTGCATAATCGTTATACTTTTCACTAATCGGTAAAACAACCGCCTGTTCCGGGGTAAGCCACAAGGGGAATTTACCGGCGGTGTGTTCGATTAAAACGGCAATAAAGCGTTCCATTGATCCAAAGGGTGCGCGGTGAATCATCACAGGGCGATGCCGGTTATCATCCGCGCCAATGTATTCGAGCTGAAACCGCTCGGGCAGATTGTAATCCACCTGGATGGTACCCAGTTGCCAGTTCCGGCCCAGTGCATCCTTGATCATAAAATCGAGTTTAGGGCCGTAAAAAGCTGCTTCGCCTAACTCGGTCACTGTCTTCAACCCTTTCTCCTCGCAGGCTTCAATAATGGCCTGTTCCGCCTTGTCCCAGTTTTCTTTTGAACCAATGTATTTTTCCGGCTTTTCCGGATCGCGTAACGAGATTTGAGCTGTGTAATCCTTAAAATCAATGGCTTTAAAAATGATAAAAATGATATCAATTACTTTTTTGAATTCATCTTTTAACTGGTCGGGCCGGCAGAAAATATGTGCATCGTCCTGAGTAAAACCACGAACACGTGTCAAACCGTGTAACTCGCCACTCATTTCGTACCGGTAAACCGTTCCAAATTCGGCCATACGAATGGGCAAATCTTTGTACGATTTTGGTTTCCATTTGTAAATTTCGCAATGATGCGGGCAGTTCATTGGCTTCAGCATGTACTCTTCACCTTCAGCCGGGGTCTTTATGGTTTGAAACGAATCCTTGCCGTACTTTTCATAATGCCCCGAAGTTTTATACAATCTTACATCGCCAATATGCGGAGTCATTACCTGCTCGTAGCCGTACTTTTTCTGTACTTTTTTCAGAAAATCTTCCAACTGCATCCGCAACTGGGTGCCTTTGGGCAACCAAAGTGGCAACCCCTGCCCAACTTCTTCCGAAAAAGTAAAGAGTTCCATTTCTTTCCCAATTTTCCGGTGGTCGCGTTTTTTGGCTTCTTCGAGCATTGCCAGGTATTCTTCCAGCATTTTTTGCTTTGGGAAAGTAACGCCGTAAACCCGCGTAAGCATTTTGTTGTGTTCATCGCCACGCCAGTAGGCCCCGGCAATGGAGGTTAATTTTATGGCCTTTATAAACCCGGTATTGGGCAGGTGCGGCCCGCGGCACAAATCGGTAAAATTACCCTGATTGTAAAGTGTGATTGTTCCGTCTTCCAGCTCGCTGATCAATTCCAGTTTCAGTTCATCGTTTTTTGTTGTGAACATATTCAGCGCATCTTCCTTGGAAATTTCGGAACGCACAATCTCATTTTTCTGACGGGCCAGTTCCAGCATTTTCTGCTCAATTTTTTGCAGGTCTTTTTCTGAAAGCTGCTTTCCTTCCGGCAAATCAATATCATAATAAAAACCGGTATCAACTGTGGGGCCAATACCAAATTTTGTTCCAGGGAAAAAATGCTCGATTGCTTCGGCCATTAAATGTGCCGACGAGTGCCAGAATGTTTCCTTTCCTTCCCTGTCGTCCCATGTATGAAGTTTTACCGTGGCATTTTTTGTTATTTTGCGGGTTAAATCCCAAACTTCCCCGTTTACCGAAACGGATAACACATCTTTTGCCAACCGCGGTGAAATTGATTTTGCAATTTCGTAACCATCTACGGCCTCCGGAAATTCCTTTATACTTTTATCAGGAAGGGTAATTTGTACCATTTATTGTAACTTATTTTTCTTTTTCTTTAAAGGTTGCAAAGATATTGATCTTCCTTATTATTAACAATACAATTTTAGATTATGTTTTAAGAATCTGAACAAGAGCATTAATTGTAATTCCAAATAAAATCAATGATTTTTACTTGCAAATTCATACAAATACTTGCAAAAAAATCACAATTCAATACCAGCTTGACAAAATTATTTTTTATTTTGCGATTACAATCACCAGGTTACTAAGTTAATATTCATCGACCATGAACTTGACACATCCAAAGGACTGCGTTTCGGCAGAAGAAATCAGAAGCGAAATTGACAAAATCGACAAACAGATTATTGCCCTGTTTGGAAAACGTTACAAATATGTTGAAGAAATTGTTCGGTTTAAAAAGGATAAAAAAGGCGTACAGGCCGGCGACAGGGTAAAACAGGTGATTCGCGACCGCCGGAAATGGGCGGAAGAAAATGGATTGGATGCTGATACTTTTGAAAAGATGTTTCTGATTTTGATAGAAAATAATATAAAACACGAACTTGAACTTCTGAAAAAAAAACAAACCAAAAAAGAATAAAACCTGTTATTCATTAACAAAATCCACAAAGCTGTTTTTCTACTATTTTTACCTGATTTTATCCGGCTAAAAATAGAATCTTTAACAAAGCTATGAGGTTAAACCCTTCAAAATTAGTTTCAACTACTCCCTCCAACCGGAATGAATCACACTTCCTTTTTCCTCCTGATTCTCTATTCGCAGATGCACATCGATTTCCTGCTGCATCTCTTCCACGTGGGAAATAACGCCGACAATACGGTTTTCTTTTCGCAGCGATTTTAAGGTATCAAATACAATGTTCAGCGACTCTTTGTCGAGCGAGCCAAATCCCTCATCCAAAAAGAAGAAGTTTTGGTTCGATTCGGTAATTTTCTGGATGTTGTCGGCCAGTGCCAGTGCCAGCGATAACGCTGCCTGAAAAGTTTGTCCGCCCGATAGAGTTTTGACACTGCGTATTTTGCCGCCGTTCATAAAATCGCGCACCTGGAAATTGTTGTCGGGCGTAATTTCCAGGCTCAGCTTTTGACGGGTGAG
>JAFGDX010000103.1 GCA_016931875.1 Prolixibacteraceae bacterium | reverse complement strand
CGTTTCGGAAGTCATAATATACTGAAATTTGCCCTGCCTGCATACACTTTTGCATTGAGCAGCATCGGCCTGGTGCAATCGGGCTGGCAACTGGCATTGGCGCTTTTTCTTTTTGGGGTGTTTGGAAACATGTGTAATATTTCGGTAAACACACAGGGAGTGGCGGCCGAACGGTTGTATGGAAGGCCCATTATGGCTTCGTTTCATGGTGGCTGGAGCTTGGCAGGTTTCACAGGCGCACTTATCGGTTTTCTGATGATTAACCTGAAAGTGGAACCGATTTGGCATTTTGTGTTGATTATTGCAATTGTATGGATAATCGTAAAAATTAATTATCCGTACCTGCTTCGCAGCGAAGCCGACAGAAAAAAATATGAGCCGCGAAGAAAATTTTTTATGAAACCCGACGGTATTTTACTCCAGCTTGGAGTCATTGGTTTTTTTAGCATGGCCAGTGAAGGTGCGATGTTCGACTGGAGCGGTGTATATTTCAAAGATGTGGTAAAAGCGCCCGAATCGCTGGTTATCCTCGGATACACATCGTTTATGATTATGATGGCTACCGGACGTTTTGTAGCTGATTATACGATTTCAAAAATAGGAAGAAAACTGCTGATGCAAATTTGTGGAGTTATGATTTCGGGCGGACTTTTTATTTCGGTCATATTTCCTTACCTGATTCCCAGCACCATTGCTTTTATGATGGTCGGGCTGGGGGTCTCAAGCATCGTTCCTACCGTTTACAGCACCGCCGGAAAACACCCCAAAATTCCACCTGGAATTGCCCTGGCAACGGTTTCGAGTGTAAGTTTTCTGGGCTTTTTATTAGGGCCGCCACTTATTGGGTTTATTGCCGAAGCCGCCAGTTTAAGACATTCTTATGCGGTTATCGGGATTTTTGGAATTGGAATTACACTGCTGGTTTCCCGGGTAAAAGCACTTCAGGAAGAAAATTGAATTTTAACGGGAATTGGTGTTTTTGACAAATGCAGGCAGCTACCAAAAAACAACCGGCAGGTAGTAAACTTCAAACTTCTTTGCTATTTTTGCGGGCTGAATTGAAAAAGGGGTAAAATAAAAATGAAATTTCAGGACGAAATAAATCGCCGGAGAACCTTTGGAATTGTGAGCCACCCGGATGCAGGTAAAACAACACTCACTGAAAAGTTGCTGCTGTTTGGAGGCGCTATTCGTGTTGCCGGGGCAGTAAAAAGCAACAAAATAAAAAAAGGCGCCACTTCCGATTTTATGGAAATTGAACGCCAGCGCGGTATTTCGGTGGCTACTTCGGTGATGGGTTTTGAATACGATGGCTATAAAGTAAATATTCTCGATACACCCGGCCACCAGGATTTCCAGGAAGATACGTTTCGGACCCTCACCGCGGTTGACAGTGTAATTATTGTTATTGACGCTGCAAAAGGAGTGGAACCTCAAACCGAAAAACTGATGAACGTTTGCCGCATGCGCAAAACACCGGTTATTGTTTTTATAAATAAGATGGACCGCCCGGCCGGTGACCCGTTCACTCTGATGGATGAAATTGAAGAGCAGCTTAAAATTAAAGTACGCCCGCTGAGTTGGCCAATCAATAACGGCCCCGATTTTAAAGGCGTTTACAATATTTTTAACCGCAGTTTAAAACTGTTCAACCCCAATATTCAGGAAATTGAAGAGCGTATTAAATTTGAAGATATTTCCAGTCCTGAACTCGAAAATTACATTGGCAACGATGCTCAAATTTTACGTGAAGAACTGGAACTGGTAGAAGGTGTGTATCCTGAATTTGAAAAGGAAGCGTATCTGGCCGGTGATTTGGCTCCCGTATTTTTTGGAAGTGCCTTGTATAATTTTGGTGTACAGGAATTGCTGGATGCATTTTTACAGATTGCACCGTCACCACGCCCGAGTTTTGCCCTGGAGCGGGAAGTTAAACCCGAGGAATACCGGTTTTCAGGATTTGTTTTTAAAATTCATGCCAACATCGACCCAAACCATCGCAGCCGGATTGCCTTTGTAAAAATATGTTCAGGTATGTTTGTCAGAAACAATGTGTATAAACATATTCGTTCCGGAAAAACCATCAGGGTTTCGAGCCCCACTGCTTTTATGGCTTCGCAAAAAGAAATTGTGGAAGAAGCCTTTCCGGGAGATATTATTGGTGTGCCCGATACCGGAAATCTTATCATTGGCGACACAATTACCGATGGTGAAGAAATTCATTTTAAAGGATTACCCAGCTTTTCACCAGAATTGTTCCGCTACATTGAAAATGCCGACCCGATGAAATCGAAACAACTGGCTAAAGGAATCGACCAGTTGATGGACGAGGGTGTGGCGCAGTTGTTTACCAACCAGTTTAACGGACGTAAAATTATAGGCACAGTGGGGCAGTTGCAGTTCGAAGTTATTCAGTACCGGCTGGAACACGAATACAATGCAAAATGCCGCTTTGAACCACTTTCGATGTACAAGGCCTGCTGGATTGAATCGGATGACCAGAAAATGCTGACCGAGTTTAAAAAACGTAAACACCAGAAAATGGCCAAAGACAAACTGGGACGCGATGTTTTTATGGCCGATTCGTCGTTTATTCTTCAAATGGCTCAGGACGAGTTTAAGCATATTAAGTTTCATTTTACGTCTGAATTTTAAATAACTTTGATCGAAAAAATGATTATTCTGGATACTTTTTACGACAGCTCACTTTTTACCTATTTTCTGTTGCCCTTTCTTATTTTCCTGTCACGAATAATGGATGTAACCATTGGTACCATTCGTATTGTTATGGTTTCAAAAGGACAAAAAATGTGGGCGCCATTTTTGGGTTTTTTTGAAGTTTTTATCTGGTTAATTGCCATTTCCAAAATATTTGAAAACCTGGATAACTGGGTATGTTATTTTGCCTACGCGGGCGGGTTTGCCACAGGAAATTACATTGGGTTGATTATTGAAGAAAAAATGGCGCTGGGTATAGTAAAAATTCAGATTATTACCCGGAAAAAAGCTGCCAAACTTATTGCCAACCTCAAAGAAGCAGGTTATGGAATTACACACCACGATGCACAGGGTGGTACTGAAAATGT
>JAFGDX010000560.1 GCA_016931875.1 Prolixibacteraceae bacterium | reverse complement strand
TTGATGAACTTTCACTTGTTGGGAACAAAATAAATGTGAAACGTGATTCGGTAACCCATTTTAATTTCAGTTACATTCTTAATGCCCTGAGAACGGAAAAGGACAGCGTAAACCTGTGGAAAATCAATTGCAATAACTTTTCATTTTACCAGTCGGGGATAACATTTGCCGATTTGTATGCGCAGGAAAAAAAGACAATGTTCCTGAACAACATTAATTTTGATATTTCAGATTTCAAACTGCAACCCGACTCCGTATTATTCAAAATTAACAACCTGAACCTTAACGACAGCAAAAACCTGTTTATCAGCAATTTCTCAGCCCATTTTGCTCTTTTCAAAAAGAATATCCGCATCGACAGTTTGTATCTGAAAACAACCCATTCGGAAATACAAAATACCTCGGCCAGTTTTAACTTTGGCGAAAACAGCAAACGTTCGCTGGCATCGGCTGAAATCGATTTCCGGTTTTCTGATTCGGACATTAGTTTTTACGAAGTGGCAGAACTCTTGCCTTCACTCAAAGGGATGGACATGAACGTAAATTTATCGGGGCAGGTTTACGGGAATATTGACGATTTAAAAGGAAAAAACCTGGTAATAAAAACCGGTAAAAACACATCCGCATTTTTCGATTTTTATGTGAACGAAATTACCGATGTGGAAAATATGTACATTTTTGTGGACCTTAAACTTTCAAAAACCGATTTTTCTGATTTAAACAAAATCAAACTGCCTGCAGTGTCTCAGGTAAAATCGCTAAATTTTCCCGAATCGTTTTACGAAGCCGGAACCATAACTTACCGGGGCAATTTCTCGGGGTTTTTAACCGACTTTGTTGCCTTCGGGACCTTTTCGAGCAACATGGGGACACTAACCACCGATATTTCGGTCACCCCGCAATCGGAAGGGGCAATTACCTACCGCGGAAAAGTAAATACCAAAACCTTTGAACTGGGTGAATTATTTAAAATAGAAAACATTGGAAGTGTAACGTTTGACGGCAATGTGGATGGTTTTTACAGCAGAGAGGTTGGCACTTTAAACGGCAAATTCAACGGTTTTATTTCAGAACTGGAAGCCAATGGTTATGCGTACAAAAATATTGCACTCGACGGAACACTCGACAACAAAATGTTTGACGGGCTCCTGGTGGTTAACGATCCGAATTTAAAATTTGATTTTACAGGGCAGGTAAATTTAAACCCCGAAATTCCTGAATTCAACTTCAACCTGCATCTTGATAAAGCACTACCCGGTCAACTCAACCTGAGCAGTCATTTCCCGGCTTCGGAAATGGCATTTAATATGGCGGCCAATTTTAAAGGCGACAAACTGGATAACCTGGAAGGTTTTATTATGGTTGAAGATGGTTTCTACAAAAACCGGAACGGCCAGTTTACCCTAAACGATATGGAACTAAATTCAGTTCATTCCGATACGGGCAGTGTGTTAACTTTCAACTCCGATTTTTTCCACCTGAAAGTTTCGGGTAAATACGATTTCCAAAGTATTCTGGATGCCTTCCGGAAAAATGCAGGGCGTTATCTGCCTGCCACAAACTATGAAAAACTGGCCCAGGCAAAAGACAATATTTTTGATTATCAGATTGATGTAAAAAACCTCGATACGATTACCACCATATTTCTCCCCGGGTTTAAAATTGAAACACCTTTTCTACTTTACGGAAGGCTGGATTCAGAAAATACGGTTTTTGAACTGGAAGGTAGTATTCCGGGGGTAGCCACAAAAAATGTAATGCTAAAAAACATTTTTATCGGGAACAAACCCAAAGGCGATGCATACACCTCGAAATTCAGGTTTGGCGAGGTAATGC
This sequence comes from Prolixibacteraceae bacterium, assembly GCA_016931875.1. Classification (GTDB taxonomy): domain Bacteria; phylum Bacteroidota; class Bacteroidia; order Bacteroidales; family Prolixibacteraceae; genus Draconibacterium. The sequence continues at coordinate 6,914 of JAFGDX010000560.1, read as the reverse complement.
TAAAAAACGGGATGTCTCTGCACAATCTAACCATCGACTCAAAAATTTCAGATGATGTTATCGACAACCAGATTTCGTGGGCCAATGCAGGCGATCTAACCTACAGCGGAACCATTCAAACCAAAACCATATTCAGCCAAAAAGATTCGGTGAACCACCCTTTGATTCAAATTGAAGGAACACCTTCCCAAATTTTTATTGCCGACTCTGTGTGGCAAATTTCCCCTTTTTCAGCAGTGATTGATTCCACAAGTTATGAAATAAATGATTTCCGGTTTTTTAACGGTTCGCAGCAGGTTACCATCGACGGAAAAATTTCGGAAGACAAATCAAACATTCTTTCCGCCAAGTTTGAAAATATAAATCTGGGGCATTTTGAAAATTATTTACATCGCGAACTCGAAATTTCGGGTATTCTTAATGGCTCGGCTGGTATTTTCGATTTTTATAACCAGCGAATGATTTTATCGGATGTGGGAATTACAGACTTCAGATTTAAGGACCAGGAAATTGGCGATGTTGTTTTTACCAATTACTGGAACAATATTGCATCTATATTAGATTCGGAACTGGAAATTGAAAACAACAACAAACAACGGTTGTATGCGAGGGGAAGCTACAAACCTTCAGAAAAAAAACTCGATTACGATATTTCCACCGACAGCCTGTCGGTGGTATTGCTGGAAACGCTGATCCGGAAAAATTTCTCCGACATTCATGGCTTTGCCACCGGCAGCCTGAAACTGCACGGCACACCCGAAAAAATACTTTTAACCGGCGCTTTGTATGGTTCCAACGCGGGTCTTACCATCGATTACACCCAGGTAGGATACACCTTCAGCGATTCAGTTTACTTTAAAGGTGATACTATTCTTTTTGATAACATTACCATCAGAGACGAAGAAAACAACCCGGGCACTTTTGGCGGAACACTGGTGCATACCAATTTCCAGAACATGTACTACGATCTTCTTTTGCATTCGCCAAAAATAATGGCAATAAATACACTCCCCGGCAACAATGCCCAATTTTACGGGAAAGTATTTGCCAACGGAAGACTCTCAGTAACAGGCTTCCGGAAAGATGTTATTTTAAATGGCTCGGGAACAACCTTACCCGGAACAAACGTAAATATTATGCTCGACAATGAAAGTGAAATTGAACAATATGATTTTATTCAGTTTCTTTCTGAAAACCAACCGGAAGAGCGAAAATTGTATTTTGCCAGAAACGATGATGACGAAGGAAACTTTCAGCTCAATTTAACCATCAGGGCCACTTCGGATGCCCGCGCCCAGCTGATTTACAACTCACAAATTGGCGATGTAATCAGAGCACAGGGCGAAGGAATTTTACTTTTCGGAATGGATAATGAAGGCAATATTACCTTATCGGGCAATTACACCATTAACAGAGGAGATTACCTTTTTACCCTGCAAAACGTTATTAACAAACGTTTTACAATTGAACAGGGGGGCAGTTTGGTTTGGTCGGGCAACCCCTACAACGCAAACATCAATTTAAATGCGGTATACAAGTTAAAAGCCTCGCTTTATGATTTACTAATGAAAGAGGCTAATATTTATCAAAGCCAGCGTATACCTGTAGAATGTAAAATTTTACTTACGGATGAATTGTCAAATCCAAATATTCAGTTTGAAATTGATTTTCCAACGGTTGAAGAACGTGGTGTTGTAGATGAAGTGCAACAATATTTTAGTACCGACGAGGAAATGAACAAACAAATACTTTCGCTTTTGGTGCTGGGTAAATTTTATACACCAGAATACCTCAGGGGAACTTTTGAAGCCCAAAACCCGAATGTGATTGGCACCACTGCCAGCGAATTGTTTTCAAACCAGTTGAGCAACTGGCTTTCGCAAATCAGCAATGTAGTGGATGTGGGTTTCAATTACCGCCCGGGGAACCAAATTACCAACGATGAAATTGAACTTGCCCTCAGCACACAAATGTTTAACGACCGGGTCACCATCAATGGAAATATCGGGAACAATGCCAACCCAAATTCAACCAACAACAGCCAGCTGGTGGGCGATTTTGACATCAATGTAAAACTCATTCCAAGCGGCAAAATTCAGCTAAAAGCCTACAACCGTTCGAACAACAATTTAATTTATGAAACCGCCCCATACACACAGGGAGTAGGTTTTACCTTTCAGGAAGATTACAATACTTTTGATGAATTACTGCAAAAAATGGGCGCATTATTCCGGAGAAAAGAATCAGAATGATTGAAAAGTATTTTCTATTTTAGCAACTTTTTACAATGATGTTGCCAAATTATTAAATTCGTTCAAACATGATTTGACAACATTGAAAATCGTTCAAATTCTTATTATAATTGACATTAATCAATAATTAAAGTTATAAACTATAATCAAAACTAATATCAAAAAACTACTACTATGTTTATCTTAATGGTCGTTGTATTTGTTCTGGGCTACACAGCCATTGCCCTCGAACATCCTCTGAAAGTTGACAAAGCAGCATCAGCTTTAATAATCGGGTCTTTAGTTTGGGTTTTGTACATTCTGGGAGCAGAAGACATTTTGCATCTTGGTTTCAGTCCGGCCTGGGAAGCCTTTCTTGCGGCTCACCCCGATGTTCACGGATTGCATGCCATGCATGAATTTATAGTGGAATACGAAATCATCCATCATTTAGGTGAAATAGGCGAAATCCTCTTCTTCCTTTTAGGTGCTATGACCATTGTTGAGGTGGTTGACCAACACGAAGGATTTAAAATTATTACCGATAAAATAAAAACCACCAATAAAGTAAAGCTTCTTTGGATACTTAGTTTCCTGACTTTTTTCATGTCGGCTTTACTCGACAATTTAACAACCACAATTGTACTTGTAGCCTTGTTGCGAAAACTGGTTGATGACAAACAAACCCGCTGGTTTTTTGCCAGTATGGTAGTTTTGGCAGCCAATGCCGGTGGCGCGTGGTCGCCCATTGGCGATGTTACCACTATTATGCTTTGGATTGGCGGACAGGTTACCACCCTGAAAATTATTGAAGGAGTTATATTACCCAGTTTGGTTTGTATGATAATTCCGCTGATAATTTTATCTTTTACAATGAAAGGAAATGTAAAACGCCCTGAAATTGACGAAGATGAGATTGAATATACCACATCAAGGGAAAGAATTTTGTTCCTGGCTATGGGAGTGGGCGGTTTACTATTTGTTCCGGTGTTTAAAACGGCAACGCACCTCCCACCCTACATGGGAATGTTACTCTCGCTGGGTGTAATATGGGTGATTGGCGAAATAATTCACAAGGACAAACCACAGGAAATTAAGAAAAAACTAAAAGTTACAGCCGTGTTGCAACGTGTTGATGTGCCAACGGTTTTGTTCTTTTTAGGAATTTTATCAGCCGTGGCAGCACTTCAGTCGGCCGGGCATTTAAATATTCTTGCCAAATATCTTGATGAAAATTTGAAAAGCATTTACTTAATCGATTTGGCCATCGGGGTTCTCTCCTCCATTGTTGACAACGTGCCTCTGGTGGCCGGTGCAATGGGAATGTATCCGATTCATGAGGCAGGCGCCGTGGGATACGATGCCTTTTTTGTTCAGGACGGCCTTTTCTGGGAGTTCCTGGCTTACACCGCCGGAACCGGTGGAAGTATTTTGATTATTGGCTCTGCGGCTGGTGTGGCTGCAATGGGGCTCGAAAAAATTGACTTTATCTGGTACCTGAAAAAAATATCGTGGCTGGCCATTATCGGATATTTATCCGGAGCCGCCGTTTATTACATAATGTTTGGTTTATAACCTATTAAAACAAAATTGTTCATAACTTACAAGATGACCTGTAAAATCCGTCTGTAGGAATTTAAAATAATACTTAATTTAGCGAGGTATAATAATATTTAAAGTTATACCTCGTTTTGTTTTTAGTTTTAAAAGAATAACTGTAAATACCCATGTTTCAACTCTTAATGATTCAGGCTGACATGACAACAGAAATAGATTCGTTGGCCGCAGGACAAGATGGAATTTCCACCAAATTTATCGACCTTGCAATGAAGGGGGGCTGGATTATGATCCCCATTATTGTACTTTCCATCATCGCTGTCTACATTTTTTTCGATCGCTATTTTGCGATTAAAAAAGCCGGAAAATTTGATCCGGGCCTGCTCGAAAAAATAAAAGTATACATCACCAACGGAAAAATTGATGCAGCCGTTGCACTCTGCAGGAGCAATTCAAACCCTGCATCGAGGATGATTGAAAAAGGAATCAGCCGCATTGGCAGACCATTGTCCGACGTAAATGAAGCCATCGAAAATGTTGGTAACCTTGAAATTTCGAAACTGGAAAAAGGATTGCCGGTTTTGGCTTCGGTTGCCGGTGGTGCGCCAATGATTGGATTTTTGGGAACTGTTATGGGAATGATTCAGGCTTTTTACGACATGTCGAACGCCGGGAACAATATTGATGTAACACTACTTTCAACAGGGATTTACCAGGCCATGGTAACCACCGTAGCCGGTCTGATTGTTGGAATTATCGCTTATTTTGCGTATAATATACTGGTTTCGAATGTTGAAAAGGTGGTTTTTAAAATGGAAGCCACCACTTCGGAATTTATGGATTTGTTGAATGAACCTGCCTAATTTATTGCTATGGCGCTAAAAAGAAGAAATAAAGTAAATGCTGCTTTCAGTATGTCTTCAATGACAGATATTGTATTTCTGTTGCTCATATTCTTTATGGTAACTTCTACATTGGTGGCTCCAAATGCATTGAAATTACTGTTACCGCAAAGCAACAACCAAACGGCAGCCAAACCAATTACGGCCATTTCAATAACAAAAGATATAAAATACTATATCAACGACAACGGGAAGCAAACACGGGTATCGTTCAGCGAAATAGAACCCTTTTTACAAAACAGATATGGTGCCGGCAACGACGATATTTTTATATCGCTCCACACCGACAAATCGGTGCCGGTTGAAGAAGTAGTAAAAATAATGAATATAGCAAGGAGGAACGGTTATAAAATGATTTTGGCAACCGCTCCGGAGGGGTAAGATGAATTTTTACAAAAAACATAAAAAAGGAATTATAGCAACCGTAGTTTACCATGTTATTATTCTTCTGTTGCTAATTTTTCTGGGTTTTTTTACACCGCTTCCATTACCCGGAGAAGAAGGAATTCTTGTCAATTTTGGAAACAGTGACAATGGTTTGGGCGACCGGGAACCCAGTCCGCAAAGAAGAAGTCCGGAACCGGTTCAGTCACCACCCGTCACGCAGCAGGAGCAACCTGTAACCACTCCGCCACCGGTCACCACTCCACCTCCTTCAAATCCTGAACCCGAGCCGGCTGAAGAAGTGGCAATGACACAGGATTATGAAAAAACAGCAGCCATTGAAGCTGCTGAAAAGAAAAAGAAAGAGGAAGAGGCAGAGAAAAAAAGAATACAACAGGAGGAAGAAAGGAAACAGCAGGAACAAATTGAAAGGGAACGACAACGGCAGGCTGAGCTGGAAAGAATACGGCAAGAAGAAATTGAACGGCAGCGACAAGCTGAACTGGAACGAAAAAGACAGGAAGAAGCCGAACGGAAAAAAAGAGAAGAAGAACAACGAAAAATAAACGAAATAAACTCGCGGACTCAAGGTGCTTTTGGCGATAGCGGTTCCGGTTCGGGCGGACAGGGAAACAGCGATGGAAAAAGCCAGGGAGCAACATTTCCGGGTGGAAATCAAGGGGTTCCAACCGGAGATCCAAATGCAGGAAACTATGGTCAGGGAGGAAGCGGTTCCGGAAATCAAGGTTCCGGACCATCGTATAGTTTAGCGGGCCGGTCGGCAAGTTCATTGCCACAGCCACGTTACCCCGGCAACGATGAAGGAACGGTTGTGGTAAAAATAACCGTTGACAAATTTGGAAAAGTAACCGCCGCCGAACCCGGTGTTCGCGGCACCACCATAATGAACCAACAGTTTTGGAATGAAGCCAAACAGGCAGCTTTAAAAGCAAAATTTAATGCCGATGAAAATGCTCCTGCTTTTCAACAGGGGACCATTTCCTACCGTTTTGTTCTGAATTAAAATGGTTATCCAAAAAAACTTTCATCATTTTTCATGAGAATGTCATGATAAAAATCAAAGATTATGTCTGCTATTTTGATGTGATTTGCACAAAAAAATAACATGGCATTCCTTACAAAAGATAAAATCTTTAGCAAAAAATGGCTGAGTGATTATTTGCTGATTATAATCGGCTCACTCATTCTGGCCGCCGGATTTGTTTATTTTATTACTCCTCATAAAATTGTGCCGGGTGGCGTTTACGGAATTGCCATCGTTGTTCACTATATGACCCAGGGTGTATTTTCATTCTGGCCCGACGGAATTCCCATTGGTTTGTTTGGTTTGGTTTTAAACATTCCGTTAACCATTGCTGGAATAAAAATTTTGGGGCCACGCTTTGGTATAAAAACGGTTGTAGGTTTTGTACTAACCTCGGTTTTTATCGATGGGATTACCTATTTGCGACCCGACGGAAATTTGGCTCTGGTTGATGATGTTTTACTTTCGTGTGTGTTTGGCGGTGTTTTAATTGGTTTTGGCCTTGGATTGATATTTAAATCAAGAGCAACCTCCGGAGGATCGGATATTATTGCCATGATTATTGCAAAATACACCCGTATTCAGCTGGGAAAACTGATGATTTATGTTGATTCAACTATTGTCTTGTTAGGATTACTGGCGTTCCAGGACTGGCATATCCCCCTTTATTCATGGGTTGTAATATATATCACCGGGCGTGCTATCGATATGACGCTGGAAGGCGCTGATTACAACAAGGCTTTGTTAATCATTTCAAAAAAACACCTGGAAATCAAAAACAAAATACTGGTTGAT
>JAFGDX010000559.1 GCA_016931875.1 Prolixibacteraceae bacterium | reverse complement strand
TCTGGTTGAAAAGAGCAAGGAGTTGTTTGATAAAGGTGTTCAGTCCGTATTGCTTTTTGGCATTCCGGAAGCAAAAGATGAAACAGGCGAAGTTGCCTGCCAGCACAACGGAATTGTGCAACAGGCCACGCGCGCCCTCAAAAAAGAGGTACCCGAGCTGTATGTTATTGCTGATATTTGTAACTGCGAATATACCACACACGGCCACTGCGGAACCATTGTGGATGGCGATGTGGACAATGATCTGACCCTGGAAACACTGGCAAAACAATCGGTTTCGCTGGCAGAAGCCGGTATTGATATGGTGGCGCCCAGCGATATGATGGACGGACGGGTTGGAGCCATCCGTGCCGCGTTGGATAAAAACGGTTTTTACAACCTGCCAATCATGGCTTATTCAGCCAAATATGCGTCGGCTTTTTACGGTCCGTTCCGCGAAGCTGCTGAAAGCGCTCCTCAGTTTGGCGACCGCAAAACCTACCAGATGGACCCCGCCAACGGCGATGAAGCCCTTCGGGAAGTGGCTCTTGATATTCAGGAAGGCGCCGACATTGTGATGGTAAAACCCGCCCTCAATTATATGGACATCATTCACCGGGTAAAAACCACCTTTAATATGCCGGTAGCCTGCTACAATGTGAGTGGCGAATTTGCCATGGTAAAAGCCGCCGCAGCCAAAGGATGGATTGATGAAAAACGAATTGTACACGAATTGCTTACCGGTTTGAAACGCGCCGGAGCTGATTTGATTATTTCATATCATACCCAGGATATTATTCAGGATTTATAAAAAAGACTTTTAGATTATTAGAATTGAGATTTTGGATAGATAATGCATTGTAGGGCAGTTCAACAGTTGAATAAGTATTTATTTAATGAAAATTAAAAAAATAACTGAAGAAGAATGAATTACAACAAAAGTACAGAAGCATTTGCTGAAGCACAAAAACATATTCCCGGCGGGGTAAATTCGCCGGTGCGCTCTTTTAAAAGTGTGGGGGGAAACCCGCCTTTTATTGCCAGCGCCAAAGGTTCGAAAGTTACTGATATTGACGGGAATGAATACATTGACTATGTGGGGTCGTGGGGCCCGATGATTTTGGGACATGCACATCCGAAAGTGGTGGAGGCCATTCAGGAAACCGCAAAATTGGGGGCCAGTTTCGGCGCTCCCACACTGCTGGAAACTGAAATTGCCAAACAAATCAAAAAAATGGTTCCATCCGTTCACAGTGTGCGGATGGTTAACTCGGGGACCGAAGCTACCATGAGCGCCCTGCGGCTGGCCCGTGGTTACACCGGCCGCGATAGGGTTATCAAATTTGAGGGGTGTTACCACGGTCATAACGACAGCTTTTTGATTGAAGCTGGCTCGGGTGCCCTTACTTTTGGTGTGCCCAATACTCCGGGAGTTACCAAAGGAACAGCCCACGATACACTCACCGCCAAATACAACAATCTGGCCTCTGTTGAGCGCCTGTTCGAACAAAATAAAGGAAAAATTGCCGCTGTAATCCTGGAACCCATCACCGGAAATATGGGTGTAATTATTCCGGAAAAAGAATTTATTGAAGGTGTCAGGAAATTGTGTGACGAAAACCAAAGCTTACTGATTTTTGATGAGGTGATGACAGGTTTCAGGGTAGCACGGGGTGGCGCTCAGGAAGTACTTGGAATAACACCCGACTTAACCACTTTTGGAAAAATTATCGGCGGCGGACTGCCGGTGGGTGCATACGGCGGGAAACAGGAAATTATGGATATGCTGGCACCCAAAGGTCCGGTTTACCAGGCCGGAACTTTATCGGGAAACCCGCTGGCAATGGCAGCCGGCTTAACCACATTGCGTTTGCTCGATCAGGTACCCTGTTTTTATGAAGACCTTGAAAAATCAGCTGCTTTGCTCGAAGAAGGTCTTCGGAATAACCTGAAAGAATTAAATTTTAAAGGTGTGATCAACCGGGTGGGGTCCATGTTTACCCTGTTTTTTACCGGGGAAGATAGTGTAAAATCGCTGGACGATGTAAATCAATGCGACACCAGCCTGTTTGTGCGCTATTTCAAAATTTCGCTCGACAGTGGTATCTACCTGGCGCCCTCGCAATACGAAGCAGGTTTTGTTTCTGCCGCGCACACCAACGAGGATATCCGTAAAACGGTGGAAGCCAGTTACAACGCATTAAAACAAATTAAAGGCTAACCGAATTCAGGAATATGACAGAATCAATATTGTTACAAACACTTAAAGGAAAAGCAACCTCGCGCCCGCCGTTCTGGTTTATGCGCCAGGCTGGCCGTGTTTTGCCCAATTATCTGAAATTGAAAGAGAATTATACTTTCTGGCAAATGATGCAAAAACCGGAAGTAGCCGCCGAAGTAACTCTGATGCCTGTTTATGATCTGGGGGTTGATGCCGCCATTCTGTTTAGCGACATTCTGGTGATTCCATATGCACTGGGCATGGGGCTCGATTTTACCGATGCAGGCCCGGTTTTTGAAAACCCGTTGGCACAACGCAGCAAACCGCTGCAAGGGTTAAATCCCGACCCGTCAAAACTCAACTACATTTACGACGTGGTGGACGAAATCATCAAAACGCGGCCGGCAAACATCCCGCTCATTGGTTTTTGCGGTGCCCCACTTACGGTTTTACTGTTTATGTTGCAGGGACTTGGTCGCAAAGGTGATTTTCCGGATGCCATAAAATTCATCTATCAAAATAAAAAGACCACCCAAAAACTGGTGGAAGAACTGACGGATTTGTCGGTTGTTTATGCACAGGAACAAATCAACCACGGGGTGGAAGTGTTCCAGTTGTTTGATACACACGCAGGTTTGATTCCGTTTGATTTGTATGAAGAGTTGTTTTTGCCCGCTACCCAAAAAATGGCGGAGGCTGTGCGCGCCAAAAATGTTCCGTTTATTTTCTTTCCGAAAGGAGTGGGAACCGGAATTGGCGAAATCACTCCCGAACATTGCGATTTTCTGAGCATCGACTGGCAAACATCGCTGCCAACCGCGCGCAAACTGGTGCACCCGGAAATTGGATTGCAGGGAAACATCGATCCGCGCTTGTTGTTTGGCCCGCAGGAGGAGATAGAAAAGTCGCTGGAGGGGTATATTGAATTTGGCAGTCGCAACCAAAACTGGATTTTTAACCTCGGCCATGGGTTTATTCCCGGGCTTCCCTACGAAAATGCCAAATTTCTGGCCGACTGGGTAAAATCTGCCAACTGGAAACGAAACAGCTGATTTTTTTT
>JAFGDX010000102.1 GCA_016931875.1 Prolixibacteraceae bacterium | reverse complement strand
TCGCGTGCAACAAAGAAAAAAATATACATAGGGAAATGCACCAATTATTTTTCAAAAATTCAGGTCGCCGAATTCAGGTTGGAAACTAAAAATTTAAAAGTTGGCGATGAGATAATCGTAACCGGCCCGACAACCGGGGTGGTACAAACCAGCGTAAAAGAAATCAGGGTAGAATTGGAATCTGTTCGCGAAGGATTAAAGGGAGAAAGGATTTCTGTACCTGTGGAACCCAAAATCAGGCGTGCCGACAAGTTGTTTAAAGTTGTTGATGCAAAGGATATTAAAGATCACAGGTAAAATAATATTTACAGGTAATTTCCGTTTTTGCTAAAAAAGTATTTAATTTATTCATTCATTATACTAATCTTAAAACGCTCTATGAACCGTAAATTGATTCTCACCCTGTTAATTGTTGCACTTGGTGGTAGTGCATTTGGGCAAATCCTTAAATATCGAATCGGCGGCAATTACGGAAAATTTAACAACGAAATCGGAAAAGAAGAAGTTGAACATCCGTTAATTCAAGTCCTTTCAAACCCAAACAGTACGGAATTTACACACGCATTTGAACCGGGCTTTGAGGCCGAAATTATGCAGTTGTGGTCACCTAATATTGAAACTGGAATTGAACTGGATTTTTCCAAGTTTTCAGGAAGCAATGATGTCCCTCCGTATTATAATTATTATTTTGCTCCTGAAAATCCTTCAGTAATTACAACCACTGAGCCATTAATATACGAGTCCTCGGCAATGAATTTGAAGCTGAATTTCAGGTACTATATTGTTCCTGAAGGAAGCGTAAGTCCATTCTTTAAAGTTTTTGCCGGTGTTTCGTTTGTTGGGGCCGAGTTTAATTATGAGGATCAAAGCGTTTGGGACGAAGGTGAAGCAGGAATACTTTATGCCATTGGCACCGAAAACAGTGATGATCCAAAAGAAATGGCCATGTGCTACGGTGCAGGAGCCGGAATAAATTTTAAATTAAACGATCAGATTTCGCTTTACCTGGATGGAACTGCAAACGTAATCGGCACTGATAAATTAGATGGCATTCCAAATTATGATTATATAAATAATGACGGCCAGGAAACTTTAAAACCTGTTGGAAACCGGGCAATGGTTACACAGGTCAGCCTGGGTATTGTTTTTACGTCGAAAACGGATTTGGGACTCAATAAAAACGCGGGAAAGAATAAAAAAGGGAACGGTGTAAAACGGACCGGACGGACTACTCCGTGGAGACCATTCTATCGTCAAAAAAGATAAATTTTGTTAAATGGTGAAAAGTCGGATTAACAGATAAATAACATATGAAAAGCGGTGAATTTTTCACCGCTTTTCTTTTAAAGACAAACAACTAACGTTTTTCTTAACCCTTTTACCAGTGTTAAACCAATCAACCCCTTAAGTCAAGGCAAAGAATAAAGTAGTTTATACAAGCCGGTTTAAATGTACGGCGGGGTGTTTTAATGGTTTCAGAAATTAACAAAAATTAACCGTGTGGCGGGCATAAAAAAAGCCACAACATATAGTGGCTTTTTATTTTCCCGGGTTATATTTTTAGGCCAGCGATGCAAATACTTTTTCAAGTAATTTTTTGGTTGCAATAACACCTTCTTTTTCCGGAAGTTGGCTACCTTCATATTCGATGCCTACAAAACCTTTGTAACCTGCTTCATTAACAATTTTCATCAATCGGAAGTAGTCGGAATGAGTTTCATTTCCTTCGGCATCAAAATCATGCGATTTTGCGCTTACTCCTTTTGCGTAAGGCATAAGCATTTCAACTCCTTTGTAACGGTCAAATTCTTCTCCTGTTTGGCGGTCAATAATAAAATTACCAAAATCGGGGAGGGTTCCCACGCGTTTGTGATCCACCATTTTCATTACTCCCGAAAGCCACTCGCCGTTGCTCGAAAGTCCTCCATGGTTTTCAACAATAACGTTAATTCCTTTGGTGTCTCCGTATTCACAAAGCATTCTAAGTCCGTCGGCTGCCAGTTTTTGTTGTTCTTCATAACTTCCGCGGCTTCCGGCATTGACACGTATGGAGTGGCATCCCAGAAATTTGGCGGCATCAATCCATTTTTTGTGGTTTTCAACCGTTTTTATACGTTCTTCTTTTTCCGGATGCCCAACCATTCCTTCACCGTCACACATGATCAAAACATTTTCAACACCTTCGTTTTTTGCGATTTTTTTCAGTTCTGCCAGATACTTTTCATCTTTGGCTTTGTCTTTAAAAAACTGGTTTACATATTCCACCCCCTCGATTCCAAGTTCACGGGTAATTACGGGGAACTCAAGATTTGTCATTTCATTCGCAAAAAGTGCTTTGTGAAACGACCACTCGGCAAGTGAAATTTTAAAAGGTGATTTTTTGGCTGCATTTGCTGCCCATGCGGGCGAAACCAACATAGCTCCTGAAGCTGCTGCAAGGGTTGTTCTCAGAAAATTTCTACGAGATGTATTTTTCATAGCATTTAAGTTTTAGTAATTTATATTTTAAAGAATATTCTTTTTCGGTATAAATAATAACAAAGCAACCACTCTAATGTTAAAATGGTGAGTGACGCAAACAAGTTGAGTATAAATTCGGGGGCACCCAACCAACTTAAAACACCATCGGTAAATATGGCTACAAATCCATTCAGCCACTGGCCGCCAACAGTGTTGGAGAACAAATAGATAAAAATGGGGTTCATGCCAACAATTACAAAGGGAAAAATCCAGCGGTTAATTTTTTTGATGTCGATAAACCAGTAACTCAGTGCCAGTACCAGCAGCGCCCATCCTCCGGAAGCGAGAACAAATGAAGTGGTGCATATTCGTTTGATTATGGGGGTAATTGAAGTCCAGTCGAGAAGATAACCCAAAAGGAGTAGAATGGCACCTGCGCCCGCAATAAGTTTTATTTTTTTATTTCCGGTTTTCCCCGACATTAAAACCTGTCCGGCAACAACTCCCCAAATGGTGTGTGCTGCGGTTGGAATAAAATTAATGGCCACCCAGCCTCCCCCGCGATTTATTTTACCCATCAAAACCATATCCATCCAGCTTCCAAAGTTATGGTCTTTTACAAATGGCTGGTTGTAACCTTCCAGCGGGAAAAAGCGGTAAGCCATTTCAGTTGCCACAAGTAACCCGATTGAGACAAGAATTTGTACCGACCATTTGTATTGCATTAAAAAGTAGGCAATTAAAATAGTGACCGACAATTGTGAAAGCACATTCCACAGTTCCCAAACCAGCTTACGTTGGTAGCCACAGTGCAGCCCAACCCCAAATGCCAGTAATATAATACACCTCCGGATGATGTGTTTTGTTATTTTGCTTCTTGAATCACCCCTCTTTTTTCTTTTGGCATACGAGAAAGGCATGGCCACACCCACAATAAACATAAAGAAGGGTTGGACAAGGTCCCAGAATCTTAATCCGTTCCAGGGGTGGTGATGAAACTGATTAAAAAAAGGTTCGAGAAATGTTCCTGCCACGGGTTCCTGTACAAGAACACTCCAAAGTGCTGTTCCTTCGGCAACCAGCAAAAACATGGTAATTCCGCGAAAGAAATCGAGCGAAAGCAAACGCGTTCCGGTAGGATCGAGGCTGTTCTGTTGTTTCATTTGGTTTAGTTAATGGTTTACGTTGGTGTAATTCTTTATTCGGTATATTTAAAGCGTTTTATATTCTTTTTTGGTGTTTTTTCAAATTCTTCGGTTACAATTTCAAAAGAGCTTATTTGTTCATATTTGGGAAGTTCCTCATTGATATTTTTACGGTTTTCCTCCATCAATTTCGGAATTTCTGTTTCCTGAATATTTTCGGTTTGAAGAACTTCAAAATCAGGGTAAACCAGAGCAACCAGTTTTCCGTGCCTGTCAATAACAACGCATTCAGCCACGTACGGCAGATTGGCAATTTTCGATTCAATCTCTTCAGGGTAAATGTTTTGACCGGAGGGTCCTAAAATCATGTTTTTCGAGCGGCCCCTGATATAGATGAAGTTGTTTTTATCGATAATCCCCAAATCTCCTGTTTTTAGCCAGCCGTCATCAGTAAAAGCCTCGTTCGTGGCCTCTTCATTTTTATAGTAACCCAACATTACGTTTTCGCCTTTTACCTGAATTTCACCAACAACGTTGTACGGATCTTCCGAGTCGATCCGGACTTCCATCCTGTCAACCAGTTTCCCTGCTGAAGACGGCATGGTTTTATTCCACGCTGCATAACTGATTAAAGGGCCACATTCGGTCATCCCGTAGCCAATGGTAAGCGGAAAATTGATACGTTTAAAAAATTTCTCCACATCTGTGCTTAACGGGGCACCGCCAATAACAATTTCGAAAAAACGTCCGCCAAAAGTTTCGAGCAGTTTGGCACGTATTTTTTTCAAAATTATTTTTGAAAGCAGCGGGGTTGCTAGTAGTATTTTCATTGACGTTTTTTGCAGGGTGGGGAGCAGGCGTTTTTTATAAATTTTTTCGATGATTAACGGAACTGATAAAATAAGATGCGGTTTTACCTCGCCAAATACTTTTGTTATTACTGCCGGCGAAGGAATTTTACTTAAAAATGTGATGTGACAACCCAGTGTTACCGGAAACAAAAACTCGAACAAAAGTCCGTAAACATGTGCCATCGGAAGAAAAGATACAATTTTGTCTCCTGCCTGTAAGGGCATGTGTTCCCGGGCAAAAATAATGTTCGACACCAGGCTCCGTTCCGGAATCATTACTCCTTTTGTAAAACCCGAAGTTCCGGATGTATAAGAAATAACGCAGGTCTCATCTCTGTTCCATTTTTCAAACTGAAATCCTTCTTTCGGTAATTTGTTTTTTTTGTAATAGTCAAAAGCATCTTCCAATTTGTATTTTACATTTTCATCTTTGGCAACATGAAATGAAAAGTCTTCCAAAACGATAATTGCTTCTACTTTTTCAGCATTTTCAAAATCAATTTTCCCGAGCAATTGCTTTGCGCAAATAACAATTCTGGCTTCAGAATGATTGATAATATGGTTGGTGTTGCTATCGTTAAAATCGGGCAGGATGGGAACAATAACAATCCCGGCTGAAATTGCTGATAGAAAAACAGTGGCCCAGTTGGCTGAGTTTCTCCCCAGGACAGCAATTTTTTCTCCACGTTGTATTCCCATTATCTGGTAAAAAAGATGCAACGATTTTATGTTTGAGGCTACATCGCTGTATTTGAAATTCTTTCCTTCATAATCAGAAAACGCAAGTTTATCCCAATTCTTATGGAATGAATCGGTATACAATTTAGCTACATCGGGTAATGCCATAATTTTAGTTTTTAAATGCTAAATTTATGAAAATTACCTGAAAGTCCTATGTCAATAAAAAGCAGGAATGATTTACCCGTGATTATTTTGCCGGTGGTAGAATTTTTAAATAAAAAAACTCCGGGAGAAATTCCCCCGGAGCCGCGTTGTTTTCCGCATTTTATTTAGCGTTAAATAGGTAATACCAAATTGGCTTTGCTTCAAACAACGAACGAACCAATAAGAGACGAAACGTTTCTGAATCAATGTTTTAAATTGATCCGGAAACGTCTATATTTAGTGTCAATTGTGTGTTTGAGGATATTGATACACTGTTTAATAGAATTCCTGCAACTGTGCTGGTGGCATTTAAAAAGCCGGAGAACATGGAATGGCCGTCCATTTTGCTAAACGATACCACATGTATTTCATATTCTCCTTCTTCCAGGAAACTTAGTTTGTAATGGCCTTCACTGTCTGCTTTTGCGCTTGTAACGGCATTGGCAAAAAGTACATCGCTGGTTCCCTGTCCCTGGCTTTCCACCGAACTGTTGAATTCGCCTTTGTGGTAAACAAAAACATAGGTTTCGTTTTCAGATGCAAACAGCATGTTTACTTTTCCTGAAATGTTACCGGTGTTGTTTTCGGATACCACTCTGACAGCATTTTCCAGTTCAGCCTCGGTAGTAAACCGGTATTCTGTTTCCGTTGATTCATCTTCTTCGCGAACAATGGCCCGGCGAATATCAAAATCAACAACCAGCGAACTTTCTGTGTTTGATTCCACCTCAAACGGTTTTGAAATGGTAACCTCTCCCTGGGTTTCTCCTTCGGCTGCCAAACTATGCTTTACATTCCCGGAATCAAGCACGTAGCATCCCGGAGCATTTCCTGACGCATCGCTTTCATAATCCAGCACAAGCGAAATGGAATTGTATGATTTTGCTTCCACTTCCTCGTTCAGCAACAGTTTGGTTTCACCGTTCCGGTAAGCCGAAATTTCAATCGTTTGTTTTGAAAAGCCTTCAACTGATTGACCATCAATTTTAACATCGGCTACGGTTATGAATGTTCCTTCAACGTTTGTGTCGTCGGTAGGGGCATCGGTAATTTTAAGTGCCAGTGTCCCTTTTGCTTTGTCACCAACATCGTCGTCTTTTGAACATTGAACAAACATTCCGGCAGCCAGGATAATTAAAAGCGATATTAACCAATTTTTGTTTTTCATTGAAATTAATTTTAGTGAATACTCGTCGAAATAATTTTGGCTATGCTCCTGTTTATTTTGTTTCAACAACGGCATACTTGCTTAATTTCCAAAATTCTTCCGGATTTTCTATTTCCAGATAGGTGATGAGGTTGTCTTCCTCGATAAAACGGAAGGAGCTGTCAGGATGTTCGGTAATTATTTTGGCCTTTTTTACAAAAAGCGGAAAATAATTGGTATTCCTTCTGTCGAGCTCTGTGAAATAGGTCTCGTTAAAATCTTCCTTGATGGTTTTGCTTTTTCCAATCCCCAGGAATCCACCTTCTTTGGTGAGAACCCCGTTTTGGGCCAGTTCATCAAACGAACCGGATGCAAAGAATGCTTTGTTTAGTTCGCTGTCCTGTTCCGAAATGATGTTGTTTGCTTTGTGGATGGAATCGACTTTTACCGCAAGGTCGGTTTCCAAAACAACCATTTGGCTGTCCATTTTTTCGATTTGTAAATCCATCTCAGCAATCTGATAATCACGTTGTTCAAGTTCTGTCTTCAGCAGCTGGATATTTTTATCCTGCTCCAGAATGTTTTCGTTGAGTTTGGCGATTTTATTTCTGAATGATTTAATTTCGATCCCTGAAGATTTTAACTGTTGCTCCAGTTCATCAATTTTTTTGCTGCTTTCTTCCAGCATTTCATTCATTAATTTAATATCGGCAACCAACGCTTTTTTCTGATCCTCTGTTCCTTCAGACTGATCTAAAACCAACTGGCTTCGTTTTTCACGTATGAAGGTCAGATTCTCTTCAATCTCGTCGAAAGTACTGCTCATTTCGTTTACCAGCGAGTCTCTTTCCTGTATCGACATGTTTAAATCGGCATTTTGATTACTTAGTTCATCAATTTGCGATTCATTGTTATAAATAACGATTCCTGCGATTACAACTACCACAGCAAACAATCCTATAACAATCCATTTTAACATTGCATTTTTTTCGGTTTTCATAACGTATCCTCCTCGTTAAATTTATTTTGTTTGATTTGGCATCATAGCCAAACGATGTGCCATGGATTAATTTATTTGCAAGTATCTGTTTTCCAGGGAAATAAATTTTGAAGGCCAATAAATAACATATCAATATGATATCATATTCTCAAATTGATAATCGCGGGAAGAGAAATTCTAAATTCTGATTATTGGGTTTTTTTGAGCATCCGGTAAACGGTGGCCACGCCAATATCGAGTTTATCGGCTACAAGTTTGGTGTTGTTGTTGTATTTATTCAGGTATCTTTTTACAATGCGGATATTGTATTCGCGTAAACTCATTTCCTTTTCCATGTTATCGTTAAAAAGAGCATCGTTTCCCAAAACAATGTTTTCATCGGTAATCTCACTATTGTCTGAAAGTGTAATGGCAAGTTCAATCACCGATTTTAGTTCTCTGATATTTCCAGGGAAAGAGTAGGACCGAAGCTTTTCAACAGCTGAAGAGGTAAGGTTTTTTGCCGGAAGTTTATTTTCGGAACAGAATTCTTTTATAAAATGTTTGGAGAGAAGAATAATGTCATTTCCTCGTTCGCGCAGGGCTGGCAGTTCAATTGACAGGCCGAACAAACGGTAGTAGAGGTCTTGCCTGAAATTTCCTTTTAAAACGGCATCCTGCAGATTTTGATTGGTGGCTACAATTATGCGGCAGTCGGTTTTCACGGGTTTGTTACTTCCAACACGTACAATTTCCTTTTCCTGCAAGGCTCTTAAAAGTTTGGCCTGGAGCGAGACTTCCATTTCGGCAATTTCATCCAGGAATAGTGTTCCTCCGTTGGCTTCCTCGAATTTTCCTATACGGCGGATGTTGGCTCCTGTGAAAGCGCCCTTTTCGTGTCCAAACAGCTCGCTTTCGGTTAAATCTTTTGGAATGGCAGCCATATTTACAGCAACAAATGGTTTGTTGGCCCGCGATGAGTTGTAATGAATGGCTTTGGCAACCAGTTCTTTACCTGTTCCGGTTTCGCCGGTAACCATAACCGAAATATTGGTCCGGGTGGCTTTTTCAATCAATCCAAATATATTTTTTGTAGCCTGGCTGTTCCCGATTATTGTATTTTCGAAATTGTATTTCTTTTTAACCTCGCTTCGCAGGGTTACAATTTCGCGTTTCAGCCGCTCGCCTTTTCGAATGTTGCTGATGGTATTTAATAAACGCTCGCGAATATCTTTCGATTTTACGATGTAGTCGTAAGCGCCGTATTTTAAAAGTTCTACAACAACCTCTATTTCATCCTGTTCAGAAACGAGGATAACCTGAATTTCCTCGTTTTCCGATTTTATTCGCTTGAGGATTTCCAGCCCTTTCATATCCGGAAGGCGGTAATCGAGTGTTACTACATCGGGGCTTTTATGCAGGTTGTTTAAACAGTCCTTTCCTGTTGTAAAAGATTCTATTTCGTAATCCGGATTCATGGAAAGATTATGAACCAGCAGCCTGTTGTACCATTCATCATCCTCAACTACAAATATTTTAAATGGTTTTTCGTCCATTGTTGTTTATTTAAACCGTCAGCGAAAATGTTTCCGATTTCGGAAGAGAGTATAAATTTGGTTAAAAATAGGTTTTATTCAGGAGCATTGTTTAATTTTTTTAAATATTTGATTATTTCTTCTGTTTCTATTTTCACTTCTGTAAACAATGAACGAATGGAATTCATATTTAGTTTTTTATGGGCCAAATTTTCCATTTTTTTTATTTTTTCATATAAAACCGTGGCGTTTAAATGTTTATAAGGGACTGCTATTTTGTGGCAGGTCTCACGGATGGTGTTCCAGTCTTTGTGTTTCAACGCATTTTCTATGGTATCCATTCCGTTTTGGCTTGATTTTATAAACAATACAATCATTTCCTGCATAAAAGTGTCGTCGCCACCCAAAAGATTTCGGAGTTCTGAAATGTCGACCTGTGAGGGTTGTTCCGGTTTATCAGCCGATGTTTCCATTTTAATACTTGAATTTATTGTTTCAAAAAGGCTGTGTTCCGAGAATGGTTTGGAAAGATATCCGCTCATTCCGGCCTGTAAGCATTTTTGTTTATCAATTGTTTCGTCCGATGCTGAAATGGCAATAATCTGGGCATCGGGTTTTTTTTGGAGAATTTCTCTTGTGGCTTCAAAACCATTTTTTCCGGGCATGCGCAAATCCATAAAAATAGCGTCAAAATTATTTAAAATGGCGGCCTCAACAGCTTCATTTCCATTGGTTGCTTCCGCAAATTTTACTCCCCATTTGTTGAGAATTCCTTTTAACAGGAAACGATTGAACTCGGTATCGTCGGCAATTAAAAACTGTAGTTTTTTATAGAATTCCGGAATTTCAACTTTTTCAAAATCATGCTGGGCAATATTTTGCTTGTTGCCCTCTTTGTATGCAATTTTGAGTTGTATTGTTGTTCCTTTTCCGGGGCTGCTTTCAACCGAAATGGTTCCGTTGTGCAATTCTACCAGTTTTTTAACGATCGAAAGTCCGAGTCCTGTTCCCTGGTATTTTATTCCTTCGGTATTTTCGGCTTGTACATATTCATCAAAAATAATATCGAGGTTTTCTTTCGAGATTCCTATTCCGGTGTCGATAATACTGATATTAAATTGAAATAGATTGGTTTTGTTTTTTTTGGTTTCAACATTCAGCACAATTTCTCCGTTTTGAGTAAATTTTATCGCATTTCCAATCAGGTTGATCAGAATTTGCTTTAAACGCAGTGGGTCTCCAACCACAGCGTCCGGTTGCAATCCGTGCCATTCAAAACGTAAAAGGTTGTTTTTTTTCTCTGCGTCAAATTTTTGAAGGGCAATTACTTCATTAAAGACATCAGCCGGCGAGAAATCGGTTTTTTCAAGCTTTAGTTTGTTTGCCTGAATTTTGGAGAAGTCGAGGGTATCGTTAATAATATTTTTCAGGTGGATAGCCGATTTTGAAAGTATAGAAATCAAATCTTTGGTGGTTGCATCCAGGGGTTGTTGCACCAGCTGTTCTGTTAAGCCGTAGATGGCGTTTACGGGGGTGCGGAGTTCATGGCTTACATTGGCGGCAAATTTTTCTTTGGCTACAGCCAGGTTTTCGGCCTCCAGTTTGGCTTTTTTTAAGGCAAGCTGGTATTCCCTCATTTTTTTCAGGTAGTTAAACAGAACAAACACAACCACCAGCAAAAGAATTACCGCAATGATGGTAAAACCGGCCAATCGTTTGTAGGTCAGTTCGGCAAGACGATCGGCTTCATCGGTTTTGGTAATTAATTTATTGTTCTCGTTTTTTTCAACAAGGGCAACCAACTCGTTTATTTGTTGCACAATAACCATGTTCTCGGCAATTAATTTTGATTCAAGGATGTTTTTTTCTTCTCCTTTTTCCTGAATTTCCTTTATTTCAGTCTCAAGGTGTTGTATTTGTTCTTTGATTTCTTCCGGTTCAAGTTCGCGTTTAACAACTGTGGTGTCAACAATTGTTTTTTTTCCGCCAAATATTTTTCTTAAAATTCCCTTTTTTTCGGTTTCAGTCCGGATGGTATCCAGCGTTTCCTTTTCAAGTTTTGAATAAATTTCGGTAAACGATGTGGTGTCTACATTTTTTACAGGTTCATGTAAACTCAGAACTTTTTGCCACAATTCAATTTTTTTGAGTGCCAACGAGTTGAGAGAATCGATTACCTGTATTTCATCTTTATTATCTACCTCCAGTTGACTGAGGCCCTCGATTTTTGAAACGATTTGTTGCTGAAGGGTTTCGTAGGGATCCAAATCGTCTTTTTTGTTGGTGAGAATATAAAGCCTGGCATTGTTTTCAAGCGAAGCCAAATCAGCAGCCAAATCTTTTACAAGAAAAAGCCGGTAATCGGGAGTGGCTTCCTGGTGAATGGAGTAAACAATGTTTGAAAGACTTTTATATGCGTAATAACCTGAAGTAACCACAGCCGCTCCAATGATAAGTAAAAGAAATGTGATTTGTATTTCAATTCTGAATTTTGACATTCGGTCAACCAATTTTTGTTTAAAGAACGGTTGATTCGTACAG
>JAFGDX010000558.1 GCA_016931875.1 Prolixibacteraceae bacterium | reverse complement strand
GTTCGATTTGCATATGAAAAACCCGGAACCTACGTTCCGTGCCTATTCCATGGCCAACCACCCTGCCGAAGGAAATATTGTAATGCTGAATATCCGTATTGCAACACCACCATGGGACAGGGCAAATAATGCATTCAAAAAAGTAAACCCAGGGATCTGTTCATCCTACATTTTCTCGCGCAAACCCGGTGATAAAGTAACCATTTCGGGCCCGTACGGAGAATTTTTCCTGAAAGACAACGATAACGAAATGATGTTTATTGGTGGTGGCGCCGGAATGGCTCCCATGCGTTCGCACCTGTTTCATCTTTTCCACACGGTAAAAGAACAGAAGAAAAAAGTTACTTTCTGGTACGGAGCGCGTTCGTGGAAAGAAGTTTTTTATTACGACCAGTTCCGTGAAATTGAAAAGAATTTCCCGAATTTTAATTTTCACCTCGCGCTTTCAGAACCACTGCCCGAAGATAAGTGGGAAGGACCGGTGGGATTTATTCACCAGGTGATTTACGACAACTATCTGAGCAAACACGAAGAACCGGAAGAAATTGACTACTATCTGTGTGGTCCGCCAATGATGAACGATGCGGTTCAGAAAATGCTCTACAATCTGGGAGTTCCTGACGAGAATGTAATGTTTGATGACTTTGGTTCATAAACGCACGATAGATAACAAACTATAATTATATAAAAGCCGCTTTTCCATAGGAGAAGCGGCTTTTTAATTTATCAACCTAAGCTGCTCAAAATAACCAAAATAAACCATTCGGCAGCGCATACAACAAAAACTACTTTTATTCATTTTACATTCCGCCCGAAATCATGATAAAAGCGGAACAACGACGTAAATTATTCTAAAACTTTTTTAGATTTGTAAGAAATAAATCCCGAAATGAAACGTAGAACGCTTTTTTTATTGGTATTTCTGATTGTTTTCACTTATTTGTCCCCGGCACAATACAAGGTGATGGTAAGCACCAACTACCCGCCATACAATTACCTGAACGAAAACGGAGAACTGGTAGGTTTCAACATCGATATTTTAAAGGCTATAAAAGACCTTTACAAAATTGAAATTACAATTGAAGGCGGCGACTGGAAAACCATCAATACATCACTTTCGCAAGGGAAAATCCACGGTATTGCGGGCGCACATTACCCGGGTACCCCTGACAATGAATTTAATTACACCCGGTCAGTAATCCAAACCTCACATTACTTTTTATTCAACAACAAATTTCGGAACAACATATCGGTAGATGAACTCCGAACCATTCAGAACCCCCTGATTGTTTTATGGGAAAACGATGTTTTGTTGCACTATATCCATTCGATAAACCCAAACGCCCGCTTTATTTTTGTTGATAATTACGAAGACCTGCTCAATGAACTCGAAAAACCGGAAGTAACCTGTGCCTTTTCACAAAAAATAGCCAGTTTGTACTTTGCCGGCATTCTTGAAAAACCGCATATCCACTCGGGCAGTGAAAAAATTCTGGAACGGAACATGGGCTTCAAAATCTCAAAAGATGCTCCGCAACTGGCGAATATCCTTAACAACGGGCTGGAAGTAATTATGTCGAACGGAGAATACCAGAAAATTTATGACAAATGGATAAGTGAATACAATACAGAAGGATACAATTGGCAATATCTTATAAAATATTTTATCATTGCCGGAATTCTTGTGGCACTTGTCATTCTGATACTGCTGGCTTTTAACAACACCCTGAAAGTAAGGGTCAGAAAACGGACCGAGGACCTGCAGCATCAGCTGGAACTAAACAAGCAAATAACCCGCGAACTTGAAAAACAAAAAACAAAAGCGGAAGAAAGCGACAAAATGAAATCGGCCTTTCTGGCCAATATGAGCCACGAAATCAGAACACCGATGAATGGGATTCTGGGATTTACTGAACTGCTAAAATCATACAACTATTCCAAAGAAGAGCAGAAGCAATTTATTGAAATAATCCAGCAAAGTGGCCAGCGAATGCTGACAACGATTAACAACATCATCGAAATATCAAAAATTGATTCGGGACTCGAGTCGATTCAAATCACCGAAACCGATCTCGAAAAGATTGTCAGTGAACTTTTTCATTTTTTTACTCCCGAAGCAAAACGAAAAGGAATAGAATTGATTATCGAAAAAAAGGAACTGCATTCCAAACAAACGTTTTATTCCGACACCTACAAAATAACCTCCATTTTAACCAACCTGATAAAAAATGCACTGAAATTTACCCCCCAGGGCTCGGTTAAAATCGGGTACACAATTTCAAATTACGAGGCCAGTTTTTATGTTTCCGACACGGGCATTGGCATTGAAAAAGAAAAGCAAAACGCCGTTTTCAGCTACTTTGTGCAGGCCGATTCTTCCATTTCAAGCCGTTTCGAAGGTTCGGGGCTGGGCTTGTCAATTTGCAGGGAATATGTAAAAATGCTGAATGGCGAAATCAGCGTCGAATCAGAAATCAACAAAGGTTCTACCTTTTATGTAACCATTCCAAGCCATTCTCCAACATCAGCAACCAAACAAAACGAACCGGTTAATTATACCGGCAATAAACCATCCATTCCCGGCGGTTTAAAAATTATTATTGCCGAAGACGACATGACTTCCTTCTTTTTTCTGAAATATATTCTGGAAGGAATTTCAGCCAGGGTGCTGCATGCCGAAAATGGTCTGGAAGCCGTGGAACTGATTAAAAGCCACCCGGATACCGATATCATTTTGATGGATTCGAAAATGCCCGAATTAAACGGGATTGACGCGGTAAAACAAATCAGGGAATTTAATACCGATGTTTATATTATTGCCCAGTCGGCCTATGCCGTGGAAGATTATAAAACCCAAACCATTGACGCGGGTTGTAACAACTATATCGAAAAACCCGTGGATAAAACCAAACTACTCAGTATCATTTCGCAGGCCGTCTCAAAAAAATCAGTCCGCATGTTTACTGAAACCAATCATTCCCTTCCCCATCAATAGTAATTTTCAGAACATTTACAAGCCCTTCTGATTTTATTTGCTGTTTATTTCCTCAGTGCAGCGGAGGAAGCGCCGGTTTGTAATGGCTAAATAAACTCAACTGTGTATCGGTTGTTTTTAGCGATTTGGAAACCATCCGGGTTACCAAAATTTGTTTCAACCTGGCGGGTTCCCAGTCGTTTGTAAACTGAGGCAATTCATTACAGGTGATAAAATATTGGGCCCTTTTCAGTACAACCCCTATTTTTTTTAAATGCAGCATGTTTAATTTACGGTGGCGGCGTGCCAGCACTATTTTTTGCGCTGATTGTATCCCAATGCCGGGAACGCGCAAAATCATTTCATAATCAGCCCGGTTGATATCCACCGGAAAAAGATGCATGTTCCGCAGTGCATACCCCAGTTTGGGATCCACATCCAAATCCAGAAAAGGTTGTTCTTCGGGTAAAATTTCCTCTGCTCCGAAATGGTAAAACCGCATCAGCCAGTCGCTTTGGTATAAACGGTTTTCGCGCACCAGTGGTGGCCTGGTTAAAGCAGGCAGCCGTTTGTCGTATTGATTTACAGGAAGATATCCGGAAAAATACACCCGTTTCAACTGTTGCGTTTTGTACAGATGCGACGAAAGCAAAATAATTTGCCGGTCGGTTTCGGGGGTAGCGCCAACAATCAACTGCGTACTTTGTCCGGCCGGAGCAAATGCCTGTGCACCGCGGTATTTTTTGCGTTCTTCCCTGCTGGCCAGAATTTCATTTTTTATCTGGCTCATGGGCGATAAAATTTCATGATGATTTTTTTCGGGAGCCAGTCGTTTCAGATGCGATTCTGACGGAATTTCGATATTCACACTGAGGCGGTCTGCCCAAATTCCTGCTTTGTGAATTAACTCCTGACTGGCTCCCGGAATGGCTTTGAGGTGAATGTATCCGTTGTAATGTTCTTCTGTACGAAGTTTTTTTGCCACCTGTACCATGCGCTCCATGGTGTAATCGGCATTTTTTATAACCCCCGAACTTAAAAACAGACCTTCAATATAATTCCGCCGGTAAAACCCAATGGTTAACTCTACAATTTCCTTCACCGTAAAAGTTGCCCGTGGCCTGTCGTTGGTGCGGCGGTTAATACAGTACGCGCAATCATAAATACACTGGTTGGTCATTAAAATTTTGAACAGGCTGATACAACGGCCGTCTTCGGTAAAACTGTGGCAAATTCCGGCAGCCACACCATTTCCAACTCCGCTGCCTGTATTTTTGCGGCTGCTCCCGCTCGATGCGCATGAAACATCGTATTTTGCTGCATCGGCCAGTATCTCCAGTTTATGTGCTATTTTACTGTTATCCATTTTCCTAAAAAAACCCCGGCCTGAACCGGGGATGATGAACCTCAAAAAATTGGGACCCGAAGTCCCGGGGAATACTCTCTTTTACCTTGTCATTTCAACGAGTATGCGAGGAGAAATCTTTTCTGATAGAGATTTCTACGTCAAACCTCCTTCGAAACAATAAACACAAAATGATAATATTATTATCAGAATGAACGATAATAATTTAATCATTTCTTTTCATTCACCCAACTTTTTTTATAATTTTGATAAAAAATATTCCTCATGAATTATTTTGGCAGCAACATCAAACTGTTACGCAACCGCAAAAAACGCACACAAAGCGAGGTGGCAACAACACTAAACATAAAACGCACCACTGTAAACGCTCTTGAAAACACCATCAGCCAGCCAACGGTGCCACATTTGCAAGCCTTTTCAAAATATTTTGGAATTGCCATTGACACGCTGATAAATGTGGATTTAAACCATCTTTCGGAAAGCCAGTTTACCGACCTGCAAAACGGGTTTGATGTTTTTATGCGCGGCACCAACCTGCGGGTTATTGCCACAACGGTTGATTCAGCAAACAACGATAACATTGAATTTGTGAACGAACGGGCCAAAGCAGGTTACGTAACCAGTTTTGCCGACCCGGAATACATTGGAAACCTGCCTGTTTTTCAACTGCCGTTTTTGTCGAAGGAAAAAAAATACCGTGCTTTTACCATTTCCGGCGATTCCATGCTGCCCATTCCCGGCGGCTCGGTGGTTATTGGCGAATTTGTTCAGAATTTTTACAACATAAAAAACGGAGACGGTTACATCATTGTTACCCGCGAGGAAGGGGTGGTTTTCAAAATTGTAAAAGAGTATATCTCTGAAAAACGTTGTTTTTTGCTGGCCTCGCTTAATTCGGCCTTTCAGCCCTACACCATTCCGATTACAGAAGTTAAAGAAGCCTGGAAATTTGTGTGTTACCTG
>JAFGDX010000101.1 GCA_016931875.1 Prolixibacteraceae bacterium | reverse complement strand
TACCTTGCTGCCGCCGTGATGATTTCGGTAAAACAGGTGCTAACCTCTTCC
The DNA here is from genome assembly GCA_016931875.1 of Prolixibacteraceae bacterium. Classification (GTDB taxonomy): domain Bacteria; phylum Bacteroidota; class Bacteroidia; order Bacteroidales; family Prolixibacteraceae; genus Draconibacterium. The sequence goes on along the minus strand of JAFGDX010000101.1, from coordinate 6,828 downwards.
AGCAAATATTCCCAGTCGCTGTTTGGGTGCGGAAACGTAAATTGCAGAAACGATTGCCTTTCCCATTCAGCCGGAAACCGGATTTTATTTTTTTTATTCATAGGTTTTCTTTTCTGTAAAAAATGACCGACCAAAATTAAGTATAAACCAACAGAATGAGTAAAAAAGTAAACATAAAAAGTCCCAGTTTGCAAATATGAGAATTGTGCTTTTTTTGGAAAGGAATAGTTTTCATTTTTGTAGTTCAGTATTAAATTTGCAGATTTTTGTGCCGGATATCAATTTATTTACCCATTTGAGAATAGTAAGAACAAATACTGAAGCCGAGCTGATTGCAGGAATTAAAAGAAACAATCATGATTCTTTTCAAAAAATTTTTGAAAAATACAGCCAGCCATTGTACAGTTTTGCGTTGAGCTACCTGAAATCAAAAGAAGCGGCTGAAGATGTGGTTCAGGAGGTTTTTATCAAAATATGGACCAACCGAAAAACGCTCAAAACCAATACCTCTTTTCAATCCTATATTTTTACCATTGCCTTTAATGCCGTGAGAAAGTATTTTAATAAACTGGCAAAAGTGAACACGGTGAAACACGACATTTTACAAAGTTTCTCAGGCAATATTGAAAATTTCAACAATGACAGCAATTTTCAGTTGTTGCTGGATAAACTTGATGAATTAATTGAACAGATGCCCGAAAAGAGAAAACAGGTTTTTGTTAAAAAGAAAATTGAAGAGAAGTCGCTGAAAGAAATTGCAGAAGAACTTTCCATCACCCCAAAAACAGTTGAATATCATATTACCGAAGCCATGAAGTTTTTAAAAAATGAGTTTGAACAATTGAATGTTAAAGGTCTCATTTTCTTTTATTTATTCATAAGGAATTAATTTTTTTAATTTTTTTTGCTTTTCCGGCTGGGGATTTTTTGCCTCCCGGGATATAACCTGTGTTTGAAAAACACATTGGTAGCAAATGTAGATTTAGTTTAGTTAAGTTAGGTAAAGAAGGTGGTGTAACTGTATATTTGCACCCCTTCTTTAATTTGAAAAAATGAAAAAGAATTTTGATGTACATATTTTAAAAAGATTCTCGCTGGGGAAATATTCCTACAATGATTATGCAGAGGTTCAGCAGTGGTTTAATCAAACAAAGGATTTTCCGGAGCTGAAGAAAGAATTATCGGTAGAGTGGGAAAAGCTAACCCGGGAAGAAACAGCAAATAAGGAATCGCTCCATCATATATTTGAGAAAATTCATTATCAGATTTTACTGGACCAGACCAGCAGAGAAAAGAAATTCAACCTTTTAAAATTTTACAGGCAGGTCGCCGCCATTTTGCTAATACCTGTTATTGCCTTTTTGCTTTATCAGTTGGGGAGAAACGAAGTTGCACCGGTAAACACAGGTTGGGTTGAAATTACCGCACCCGAAGGGGCCCGCGTGGAATTTTTTCTGCCCGACAGTTCATCGGGGTGGCTCAACAGCGGCTCAAAACTAAAGTTTCCGGCTGTATTTGAACAGAACAGAAAGGTACAGTTGTTAGGCGAAGCATACTTTAATGTAAAACATTTGGCTGAATCTGACTTTATTGTTGATGTTTCCGACTTTGATGTACGGGTTTTGGGAACCAAATTTAACGTGGCCTCCTATTATAACGATACACAAACCGAGGTTGTACTTGAAGAAGGAAGGGTAGAAATAAACGGAAAATCGGGAAAATTTAACTATACAATGACACCGGGCAAACGAGCCATTTTTAACCGCGAATTGAGAGTTTTGAATGTTGAGGATGTGGAGGCAGAAAGATATTCAGCGTGGAAAGATGGCTACCTGGTAATCGATCAGGAACCACTGGGGCAGGTTTTGTCGAGAATAGAGAGATGGTACAACGCTGAAATTGTAGTGGAAGATGAAACCTTAAAAAGCTACCGTTTTAAAGCCACTTTTAAAGATGAACCGCTGGAGGAAGTATTGAGGTTGATTGCCCTGACAACCCCCATAAAATACAGAATAGATAAACGCGAATTGGATACCGATGGAGTAGTGAAAAAGAAGAAAGTATATATGAAACTGAAAAATAATTAACGCAAAAACAGGAAAGTGGTACCAGCACCTTCCTGTCGATTTGCTGAGCGAGATCATTTAATAATTTATTCACTCAATCAAATGTAAATTTATGAAAAATTTTCTAAAACTAAAGGTGCCGTCAGATGCACAGTCTGCCGGGAACAGCACCTTTAAAAAAATCATTAGAATGTTACGATTTACTGTCTTTTTTGTTTTCCTTGGATTGCTTCAGGCAGCAGCCGTGGAAACGTATTCGCAGGCTACAAGGCTTTCGTTAAAAATGCAGAATCAGAGCCTTGAAACTGTGCTGGGAATGATTGAGGATGAATCAGAGTTTTTTTTCCTTTACAACCGCGATCTAATTGATGTGGAACAAAAAGTAACCATTGATGTGGAGGACAAAACAATTGATGCAATCCTTGACAATTTACTCAGAGGAACAAACATAAGTTATGCAGTGTTCGACCGTCAGGTGGTTCTTTCCAACGCAAAAATCAGTGATAACAAGGCACAACAACCTACCTCGGTTTCGGGGATTGTAACCGACGATACCGGACAACCGCTACCGGGGGTAACAGTTCTTGTAAAAGGAACAACCACCGGAACAGTCACCGATTTTGATGGTAATTATTCCATTTCAAATGTTTCAGAAGAGGCAGTTCTTGTTTTTTCGTTTGTAGGAATGATTACACAGGAAGTGGCGGTTCAGAACCAATCGGAAATTAACATCACCATGAGACCCGATGCCATTGGTATTGAGGAAGTTGTTGCCATTGGTTACGGTGTGCAGCGCAAGTCGGATGTTACTGGTTCGGTGGGTGTTGTAAATGCCGAAGATATTCTGGAACGTCCTTCATTTAACGCCCTTCAGGGAATGAAAGGGAAAGTTGCCGGGGTTAATATTTTTTCCAACTCAGGTTCGCCAACCGGAAGCACACGTGTTATTATTCGCGGGGTGAACTCCATTGAAACCGATACCGATCCGTTGTATGTGGTTGACGGGGTAGTGATGGAAAATTTCCACCTCGTAAACCCCAACGACATTGAACGTATTGAGGTGCTGAAAGACGCTTCTTCGGCAGCGATTTACGGTGCCAGAGGTGCCAATGGTGTTATTCTTGTAACCACCAAACGCGGGGCGCAAAACGGCGATGTTATTGTAAGTTACGACGGTTATATGAGTGTTGGCAAAGTGCGTAAAAAAATGGATTTGCTAAATGCTGAAGAATGGCTGGAAGTAATAAAAAGAGGCTATGAAAACGCTCCGAAGTACAAAGATTATGCACCGGGCGAAGAACCAAGCATAGATTTTACCGACCCGAATTTGTTTGATGCCAACGGAAAACCTTTGTATGACACCGATTGGCAGGAAGAAGCTACACGCGTAGCCATTTCGCACAACCACCAGTTTAGTGTGCAGCAGGGAAATGAAAAGTCGTCGGTAGGTGCATTTTTGAATTATTCCGACAATGAGGGGGTGATGCTGAATTCGTGGATGAAACGTGTGAATGCCAAAATTGCGTATGATGCCAAACCCAAAAAATGGCTCGACTTTGGCATTAATATGTTGGTTAACAAAGTTTGGGAAAACGAAGTTGAAGAGGGTGGTGGCCATCAAATGCCGCGTCGTTCAATGATTGAGATGGTTCCGATTATGCCGGTTAAATTCCCCGACGGAAGCTGGAGCAGCAGTTCGAGCACCAGTAATTTTGGACTGGAAGGAATGGCCAATCCCGTTCATGTGTTAACAACCCAGGAAAGGTTGAGAAACCGTACACAGTTTTTTGGAAACACATTTCTGAATTTTCATATTCTTCCCGGACTGGATTTGAAAACACAGTTTGGTATCGATAATCACATTCAGCAAAACAAAGAATACAGCCCAAAAGATTTGTTAAACATTTCGTATCCGAACGCCTGGGCAAATGTGAACGATTATGAAACCATGTACTGGCAGGAGGAAACTTTCCTTTCGTACAACACAACAGTGGGCAATCACCGAATCAATTCAGTGCTTGGTTTAAGCTGGCAGGAACGGGTTTACCGCCAGAATACAATCAACGTATCGGGTTTCTCTGATGACTTTTTTAAATACAACAATGTGGGAGCAGCCAGCGATCCGAGCGCCCCTGGCTCGTACTACGAACGGTGGGCGATGAATTCGTATTTCTTCCGTTTTGGTTATTCCTACAAAGATAAATACATGGCCACTGTTACTGCCAGAGCCGATGGTTCTTCGCGTTTTGGTGAAAACAACAAATATGGTTTCTTTCCTTCGGCAGGATTGGGATGGGTAGCTTCGAACGAAGAATTTATGAGCTCGGTTTCATGGATTGATTTCCTGAAATTAAGAGCCAGCTACGGTGTTACGGGTAGCACCGAACTGGGGACCTACCGTTCGCTGGCAACCATTTCGGGCGGAACGGTTTTGCTAAACGGTGAAAGAGCCAACTACAATGTGGTAACCCGCTTGCCAAACCCTGACCTGGAATGGGAAAAAACCTCGCAGTTTGATGTTGGGTTGAACCTGACAGCACTTAACCAAAAGGTTTCGCTGGAAATTGACTATTACTACAAACTTACCAGCGACCTGTTGCTGGGCCGTCCGGTGCCACACTCTACTGGTTTCTCTTCGGTAATGGACAATATTGGTTCCGTTTCCAACCAGGGGATCGATTTTCTGGTAACCACGCAAAATGTCCGTAACATCAATTTTAACTGGGAATCAACCCTGAATATGAACTACAACAAAAACCGCATTGAAAAACTGGGCGAAAATGATGAAGATATTTTCCCGGGTCCATGGTGGGTTTCGGGAAGCCAAACCATTCTTCGTGTTGGTGAATCGTTAAGTTCATTCTATGGTTACCGCAGGCTTGGTACCTGGGGAACCGACGAAGCAGAAGAAGCAGCCAAAGTTGGCGCCGTTCCGGGGGTTGCAAAACGCTCGGCTGAAAGAGAAATCATTGGCAAAGGTCTTCCTGATTTCACAGGTAGTTTCATCAACCGTTTCAACTACAAAAATTTCGATCTCGTTGTTGATCTTCAGTTTACTTTAGGTGTTGAAATTATGCAACAATTCTTCCACTCAACCGAAGACCGCACCGGATATGCCAACGGCCTTTCCACCATTTTGTATGAGGGTTGGACAGAAGAAAACCAAAACACCATGGTTCAGCAAATTCGAAATGCTTCTCTGAACGGGCAAAACTCGGAAGTAGATGACCACTGGGTTTGTGATGGTTCATTCCTGAGAGGAAACCTGATTTCGCTTGGCTACACTTTCGATGGCGGACTGCTGCAAGGAACCGGTTTGCACTCGTGCAGAGTTTATGCAAATGTTGATAACCTTTTTGTTATCCATTCAAAAGATTTTAAAGGTTATGATCCTGAAGCTACTTCATGGGGTGGAGACCAGTGGGGACAGAATATTTTCTTTTTCCAGTATCCAAAACCAACCACAGTAACGTTGGGGGTAAATGTTAAGTTTTAACCAGAATTAAACTGAAGAACAATGAAAAAATTAGTAATATTAATAATGATACTTGGGGCTTTTACTTCATGTGATAAATTTCTTGAAGAAGAGCCGCGAAGCGAGATGAGTGTGGATCAGTTTTTTAGCTATCCGACACATGCCTACAACGCAGTGAATGTACTTTACCGAACCGGTGCTCCAACATTTTACAGTGCAGGGGTTTATGCAGGTAGCCGCGCCATGTTGGGGGGGTATATTTCCGGTCTGTTCGACAATGAATACAGCGGACAGGAAGTACACGTACAGCACAGTCAGAATTTAACTTTAAACGGTACCAACCTGGGAAGTTATTTCGACGGAGCCTGGGATGCCTGCTATCTGGCTATTTCAAGGGCAAACCTGGCCATTAACAATATTCCCGGAACTCCTGGTTTAGAGGAACCGGAAATCAAACTTTTAACAGCTCAGGCAAGATTTTTCAGAGCCTTTAACTACTACTACCTGGTAAAAACTTTTGGTGATGTTCCTTTGATTCTGGAGCCTTATTCATCGCTCGAAAATTTATATGTTGAACGTACGCCAGTTGCACAGGTTTATGCGCAAATTGTGGATGATTTAAAATATGCCGTTGAAGAAGGTGACCTTGCTGATGTACCTATGACCGAAAACGGATATCGTATTTCAAAAAGCACTGCAGCAGCGCTTCTTGCTGATGTTTATCTGAATATGAGCGGCTATCCTTTACAGGAAGCACGTTACGCTGAAGCTGCGGCAATGGCAAGATCCATTATTAGTAGTGGAAACTATGCTCTTATTCAGAATGGTGCTGTTGAAAGTGAAAGCGCTTACAATGTGATGCGGGTTTCAGACAATGAAAGCGAATACCTTTATTCTATTGAGTATGATGCATCTATTTCTGATAACTACTGGCAACCGGCTATATGTTATCCAAACAGTGCAACAGCCTGGGGTATTTTTGCCTATTCAATTACCAACAATGCCTACCGTCCTACAAAAGAGTTTTTGTGGATATATGACAATGAAAATGACTTGCGCGTACAGAACAAGCAATTTTTTCACAACAGCCTGACTTTCACGGATGGAGGCGAAGAGGTAACAAAAACCTTTGAAACCGCACCTTATTTGTGGCACAATGACGAAGCACTTTTCGAAACCGGGAAAAACCCGAAAGACATTGTGGTGTACCGTTATGCCGAAGTGTTGCTGATTGCAGCTGAAGCCATTGCCCAAACCGAAGGTGTAACAGACGAAGCCATTGGTTAT
>JAFGDX010000100.1 GCA_016931875.1 Prolixibacteraceae bacterium | reverse complement strand
GTCTTTCATAAAATAACTGGTTACCTGTGTCCAGAATTTTCGTTGCAACGGAAGCGCAAAAATCCGGTCCCACTTAAACCGCATCAGTTCTTCAGTAAGTGCATAGGGTTCCGGTTTGTCGTAATATTCAATATCGCCGGTGTGTACATAAAAGTCGGGGAAAAGGTTCATCATCACCTCATAAATTTTGTGCCCGCCGGTGGTGTCTTTCCGCCAGTAATCGTGGCAGGTAACCACACAAAACTCAATGTTATCTTCGGTTTCCGGGGCTGGTGGTGTACGAAACGCCCCTTGAATTTTGTCAGAGACTTTTGATTTTTTATCCTGCCTCGCTTCCATTTCCACCACATATTTTGTGTTGGGTTGAAGTTGGTTTAAGTACCACTGGTGGGTAAAATTCTTTTGGGTGTCAACTGCCATCCAGCCGGTTTCAGTTTTATTTTCGGAATGTAAAAGAGGGTAGTAAGTAAGTTTTACTTCACCCGGCGCTCCTGGGCAGGCGCCAATCATGTCGTTCAGGGTCAACCCTTCGGGGATTTGCGCGCGGTAAATTTTTTCCGGATTGGCTTCTTTGTTCAGTTGCCGGTGTTCTTCCGCCGAAGGAACAAGAAACGGGGTTCCGCCGGTATTTCCTTCCGGGTGTTGGGTGAGCCGCGTCCAGAGCACAATCGAGTTTTGATCGGCCCAGCCGTTGTGAAATCCGTTCCCAAAATACGGCCCGTCAGTTGTTTTCTTAAAACTACACGAAACAACAAGGAACAGGGAGAAAAGCAGGAGTACATTTACAGCCTTCATAATTCAACGGTTTATAACTGATTCTTCAAATGTAAGAAACCCAAAAAGATTCCGGCAAATTCTTTCCCAAATAAATTGCGGTAATCGTATAAATTTGGTCTGGTGTTGTATTCCTTCGTCAAAAAAAACAATTTTCAGCAGGTATTTAACATCTTTAGGTTTCCACTGTTTTTCTTCAAAAAAAATGTACTGTTTTTAGGAAATAAAAGCGGATTGTAATTTTTATTCCGAAATTTATACTTGTAATTTTAAAAACGAATCAAAACGAACAAAATGAAACAGCTTGGACTTTTCTTTGGAATTCTGTTCTTTCTTTTTTCATGTGCTCCCAAAAATCAGGAACAAAAAGACGAAGCAACTTTAAAACAGGATGCAAAAATGGAATGGTGGCGCGATGCACGTTTTGGAATGTTTATCCACTGGGGCTTGTATGCTGTTCCGGCGGGCGAGTGGAACGGAAAAGAAATTCCAGGAATAAGCGAGTGGATAATGGCACGGGCAGAAATTCCGGTAAAAGAATACGAAAAGCTGGCGGAACAGTTTAACCCGGTTGAATACAATGCCGAAGAGTGGGTAAAGCTGGCCAAATTTGCCGGAATGAAATACATTGTTATTACCTCGAAACACCACGACGGTTTTGCCATGTTTCATTCCAAAGCCAGTAAATACAATATTGTTGATGCCACTCCTTTTGATCGCGACCCGCTGAAGGAACTGGCCGACGCCTGCGAAAAACACGGAATGCGGCTGGGGTTTTACTATTCTCAGGCACAGGACTGGCACGAACCGGGCGGAACGTATCACAATATTGAACAGGGAGTGCCCCACTGGGACCCGGAACTGGAGCGCGAACCACTGATGAATTACATCAACGGAAAAGCGGTTCCGCAGGTAAAGGAAATTCTTGAAAATTACGGCGGGCTCGATATTTTATGGTGGGACACCCCGCGCGGAATGACTGAAGAAGCTGCGACAACACTGCAGGCTGAAGCCGATAAATATCCGGATTTGATTACCAACAACCGTTTGTACCGTCCGTGGCCGGGCGATTTCTCCACACCCGAACAGCATGTTCCGCCTACCGGGCTCGATTACGACTGGGAAGTGTGCATGACCATGAATACCAGTTGGGGATACAAAAGGAACGATGACAACTGGAAATCGTCGGAGTCGTTAATCCGGATGCTGGTTGACATTGCCAGCAAAGGCGGAAACCTGTTGCTGAATGTGGGGCCAACTGCCGAAGGGTTGATTCCGGCGCCCAGTGTGGAACGCCTGAAAGAAATGGGAGCGTGGATGCAAAAAAACGGCGAATCGATTTACGGTACTTCAGCCAGCCCGTTCTTTAAACTCCCGTGGGGGCGTTGTACCACCAAAAAAACAAGTTCGGGAAATATACTTTACCTGCATGTTTTTAACTGGCCCAAAGATGGAGTTCTTCGTGTGCCAGGGCTGGACGCACGGGTAAAAGATGTGTATTTGCTTACCAACCCCAAACAAAAGTTCGCCTATAAATTTGAAGACAATGATGTACTGATTCATGCGCCAACCGTAATTTTCGATCCGGTGAATACGGTGGTTGTCGTAAAAACAGGCAAAAAAATGGAAATCACCAGCAATATGCCGTCGCTGAAGGAAGGAAAGATTTTGATGCCGGCCGATTTTGCCGATATTCACAATCCGGGGTACGGAACCCATGCCGTTCTTTCAGGATCGGGAACCGAATCGCTTATTCAAAACTGGGTGGATTACCGCACGCGGGTGGAATGGATGTTTCATACAAGCGACGCCGGTACATACAGAATAGAAGCGCTGGTTAAATCGGAACAGCCAGGTAAATTGACAGTCAAACTGGGCGATCAAAATACGGAAACTGAAATTCCTTCAACCGATGGTAATTTTGAAATCATCAGTTTGGGTGAAATTGAAATTTCAGAACCCGGCAACCAAATTATTTCGCTCACACCGGTTCGGGAAAACTGGGGCAGTGCGGAACTGATGTATATGGAGTTGGTGAAACTTTAATTTAAACATTCAGGCACTCCGGGCGAGCCAAAACACGGTGTTAATTTTAGAACCGTTCGTTAACCACATTGTTGTAAATGGAGCCAAATGTAAATTCAAAACCAAACTGCAGCCGGAGTTCATACTCCGTTGCCATTTTTCTCCTGCGCAGCAGCACATCCTCCAGCGACGCATTTCCGGCGGGCAGGTAAAGCTGGTCGTGCACAACCTGGTATTCAATTTCGCCATAAACCGAGAGTTGTTTGGTTAAACGTACCGAAACTTCCGAGTCGATGATCAGCCGGTTTCTGTTGAAATTGTGAAAATAATGCCTTCCTTCCATCCGGGTTTCAATTCTTCCCCAGGGTTGAACAATTTCCAAATCCAGTTGCAGGGCTTCATAATACAGGGTTTCCTTTCGTTTGTCGTAAATGGTTATCTCGCGGTACCGGTGATTTGAAATTCCGGCCAGGTAACGGAACACAAAAACCTTCCGGTTGCTGATGTCCCAGGGGAAAATATTGTATTCAATCCCCGCATCGAGGGCATACGCATTTTTTGTATTCAGGTAAGTTGAAGCGCTATATTCACCAAAAACACCCGCCGACCATTTTTTGCTCAGGCTTTTGATGTAGTTTCCCGAAATGTCGGCACGTGTCTGCCGGTTTTCAATTTTTTCGCCGTCATCATAATAATTTTCATGATCGAGGTTGTAATCACCTTCAATTCGGGTTTTCCAGTCTTTGGTAACTTTCTGAATCCGGAGTTCAGTTCCCAGTGATAATTCATCCTGGCTTTCTTCCTGTTGCAGGTTACCACCCGCTTCAATGCTGAATACCCATTTTTTCCAGGGGTCTTCCACAATTTCGGTGGCCGTCATTTCGCCGGTATCTTCCAGGTTTATCTTTACGCGTTCAAAAAAACCGGTTTGGGAATAGTATTGCAGAACACCGGTTTTTATAATTTTTAATAACCCCTGTCTGACTTCGTCGCGGGTTTCCGATTGGTCGGCCATGTACTGATATTCATAATCCTGTCCCTGGAAAGTATTCAGCCCTATAAAGTTCAGAAAAAACTTTTCCCCGCCGCTTCCGGTTCGCTGCGAACTGGATAAAATATGAACATCGGCCAGTTTGGGGTCGCGTACAAACGAAACAAATTCCAGTTCCTGCCTCACAAAGGTAAAGTCGCAATCCCAGCAATCGAGAAAAAAATTAAGAGTGGTTTGTTTTTGCGGAACTTCCTGTGCATGTAAATGTTGAAACAACCCGCCAATAAAAAGCAGGAAGATAATGAGTTGTCGTTTTTTCATAAGTCAATTTTGGTTTTTGGTTTCTTAATCTCTTGGCGCGTAATCCGGGTTGGGTTCCGGAAATCTGGCATTGGTTTCGGCCAGTTTTTTATCCAGAAGGGTTTTTAATTCGTTTACCTTTTCCGGAAATTGATTTGCCAGGTCAGTTGTTTCTCCGGTGTCTTCATGTAAATTAAAAAGTTCGGTTTGTTTGTTTTCATAATGTACAACGATTTTCCAGTCTCCCTTTCGCAGTGCTGACCCCGGTTTCCATGCGCTTCCGTGGTAGTGCGGATAGTGCCAGAACAGTTCGTTCCGTTTTACCGGGTCGTTTCGTTTCAGAAGGGGAACTAAATTTACCCCGTCGTTTTTGACGGGTTCAACCCCGCAAAGGTTTAAAAGGGTAGGGAAGAAATCCATACTTACCACCGGCGTATCGTCCGTTCTTCCCCTGTTTGACACTTCAGGGCCGGTTATAATCAGCGGCACACGGATTCCGCCTTCGTAGCACCAGCCCTTTCCGGCACGCAGCGGACCGTTGCCGGTGGGGGCATTTTCGCGGTACAGGGTGGAAAGCCCGCCATTGTCGCTGGTAAAAATAACCCACGTGTTTTTATCCAGTCCCTGCGATTGAAGGGTTTCCATAATTCTGCCCACATTCTCGTCCATGGCGGCCACCATCGAGGCATAATCCGCATTTTCCTGCAATAGTTTGGTATAACCTTCGCCTTCTTTTGTATGCGGAACCTCTTCAATTGCTAAATCCAAACGTTTTTGCCTGTATTTTTCAATGTGTTTTTTCGACGCCTGAATGGGGGTGTGCACCGTGTAATAGGCCAGGAAAAGAAAGAATGGCTGGTTCTTGTTTTCTGTGATAAACCGGATACTTTCAGCGGTCAGGCGATCGGTTAGGTATTCACCTTCGGGGCCGTCGGGAAGTTGGGGGTTGTTGTACGGTGAATAGTAGCCTCCGGGCGGGCTCCCTTTCTCATGCCCGCCAATGTTGATGTCGAAACCCTGGTCTTCAGGAAAAAACCCTTCGCCGCCCAAATGCCACTTCCCGATAAAACCGGTTTTATATCCTTCTTCTTTCAGTTTTTCGGCAATGGTCACTTCTTCCAGGGCCAGTTTATCGCTGTCCTGCGGCCCGAGCAGCGGACGCATTTTCGGGTCGGCTCCCGGAATCCAGTCGGTAATATTCACCCGGTTGGGATGTTTCCCTGTCATGATGGCGGCACGCGTGGGGCTGCACACCGGGTTGGCCGAGTATGCCTGTGTAAACCGCACACCGTTTTCAGCCAG
>JAFGDX010000099.1 GCA_016931875.1 Prolixibacteraceae bacterium | reverse complement strand
GTGTTGAATTTGGAAAAATCAACAAAAGCGCACCTTATCCGCCACAAATGAAAGGAATGGAAGGAACTGACGAGCTGACCAGACAGGCGTTGGATTCCGGAATTTCGCCCCAAAAAATTCTCTCGGAAGGACTGATGCCCGGGATGGAAAAAGTAGGAATAAAATTCAGGGAAAACAAAGTGTTTGTTCCGCAGGTTCTTATGTCGGCAAAAGCCATGAGCACCGCACTAAATCATTTAAAACCCTATTTTCTGAGCGGTGAAGTAAAACCAAAAGGCACGCTAATTATTGGTACAGTTGAAGGAGATTTGCATGACATTGGGAAAAACCTGGTTTCGATGATGGTAGAAGGAAATGGCTGGAAGGTTGTAGATTTGGGAACCGATGTTTCGGCCGCAAAATTTATTGAAGCGCTTCGTGAAAACCACAATGCAATTGTTGGACTTTCGGCGTTGTTAACCACTACAATGGTAAATATGGAGCGGATTACCAAAACCATAAAGGAAGCGGTCCCGGGGGCAAAAGTGGCCATTGGAGGCGCTCCGGTGAACGATGATTTCAGACAAAGAATCGGGGCCGATGCATATGCACCAGATCCGCAGGGGCTGGTTGAATATTTAAATTCGCTGGTGGCCTGATGTTTCATTTTCAAAAAAAACAAAATGGCAAAAATAACAGACGAAATAAAAAAGGGAAAGATTTTGGTTTCCGATGGCGCATGGGGAACTTTCCTTCAGCAAAAAGGATTGCAGGTTGGCGAATGTCCGGAACAATGGAATATAAAACACCCCGGGAAAGTTTTTGAAATTGCCAAAAGTTACATCGATGCCGGGGCCGACATGATTGAAACCAACAGTTTTGGAGGTACCCGTTTTAAACTCGGAAAATATGGATTGGCTGATAAAGTTTTTGAAATAAACAAGGCGGCAGCCGAAATCAGCCGGAAAGCTGCCGGCGAAAAGTTTGTTCTCGGGTCGGTGGGTCCCACAGGAAAAATATTGATGATGGGCGACGTAACTGCCGATGAAATGTATGAAGCATTTAAAGAGCAGGTAAAAGGACTGGAAGCCGGGGGTGCCGACGCAATCATGATTGAAACCATGACCGATTTGGAAGAAGCCCGCCTGGCCATTCAGGCAGCCAAAGAAAATACCGGTCTGGAAGTGTTTTGTACCATGACTTTTGAGAAAACAGTTGACGGCGAATTTCGGTCGATGATGGGTGTGTCGCCAGCCGATATGGTGAATACAATAATTACCGCCGGAGCAGAACTGATTGGTGCCAACTGTGGAAACGGAATTGCAAATATGGTTGGAATTGTTGAGGAAATCAGAACATTGAACAAACACATCCCGGTTTTGGTACACGCCAATGCCGGAATGCCGGAATACCGCGATGGTGAAACCGTTTTTCCTGAAACCCCCGAAGAAATGGCTGCGCTGGTTCCGAAAATACTTGCCGCCGGGGCAAATGTAATTGGGGGTTGTTGCGGCACTACGCCTGAACACATTCAAAAAGTAAGGGAAATTGTAAACAATCTATAACATTTGCTACAAAAAAATACACCACCGCACTCAATTGTGTTTTGCCACAACTTCCTTAAAAAGAGCATTGTGAGTATAATAATTTGAAAGCTCAGCAAAACAACGAATTCCTTTCTCCTTCTCTTTTTCGATATTTAAATAAATCCTTCCCAAAAAATAAAGTGAAAGGGTTTTTACAATAATATCATCATCGTGTGTGTAACGTTCGACCTGTACGAGCGCACTTGCCCGGTTTTCACGCCTGCCCTTATTAAAAAACGGATTAACGAGATTATCGAAATATTGAAAAAGAGCCGAATAAACACCAAGCAACTTCAAATGATTTTCAGGGAATGGCAATTCTTCAGCCTTGATTTCGTCCAGAAGATTTTTTAAAGTTGTTCGCGTACTCATGGCGCCAATAATATTAAAACGTTTAAATTCATAACGTATCTGGTATGAATTTTTAATGAGTTGCCTTAGTTTTAATTCAGAACTGTTTTGGGAAGTATGGTCAAATTTTTCAAGAAACAAAATAAACTCTTTCTGTTCAGTGTGGTTTTGTTGCGATTGTACAAACTCCCACCAAAGCAGATCAATTTTTAAAACATCGGAATAAAAAGAGCCCAACATGGTTTTGTTTGTTTCAATTTTCGTGTGTGCTTCTGTATATTTTTCATTGTAAATCAGCACAAACACCTGATGAACAATGCTGTCGTTTGCAGATAAAAACAGTGGTTTTGAAATAGCGACGATAAAAACCAGGGGTATAAAAAAATATTTTCTCATTTTGTTTCCTCGGTGTTGGAAAGTAGAATAGTGGTTATTTCACTGTTAAACCCGGCCATTAGTTCTTTGTTTTTTTGTGCCGCCAAAACACCGGCACGCCGAATTCCACCGTGATATGTTTTATTAAAAAACCCAAGCCCGGCCAGGTAACCGGTTATATAAAAACCGTTGTACACCTGTATTCCTGCAAAGGTAAGTATCGAAGCATTTATCAAAAAATTAATCACTCCCTCGCCTTCTTTGCCGGCGTAAATCTGGCCTGAACCCGGTAAAAACCGCGATAAATTTTCCGCTTTCTTTTCCGACTTTATACGCGGCCGGTTTTTCCTTCCGTAAACATTCAGCACCGTTTCCTCTAATTCGGTTTTCTTTTCAGGCGAAAAATCCTGCATGTTTACATACTGAAGCAAACTGTTTTTTGCTTCCTCCCACTGAAAGGTTTCGTTTAAACACAATATTTTCACGGGTAGAAAAAAACGAAACAGGGTAGTGTCGGTACTCCGGTGAAAAAATTCATCGATTTTCCACAACGCCCTCGCCGGTTCGCCGTTCAGGTAAAAACAAAGCGATTGTTCGTAACAAACAAGGTGGTACAATGAATCGGCCGGATTTGAAAAATAGATGGGCTGAAGTTCATTCAAGGCATCGTAAAACCGGCCCATATGTTTATAACACAGCGCTTTTTTGTATTTAAAATAGTTGATATCGGTATTGTTTTTTGCCTGAAAAATCATTCGTTCATATTCAATGGAAGCTTCGAAGTAATTTCCCGAGAGGTACAAGCTGTCAGATTTTACAACAGAAGCGCTGCTATTCAAAAAAATTGCGCAAAGGAATATGAAGCTGAAAAAGAATTTGATTGTGTACTGCATTTTTATATTCGTTTTCAATAATTTTTACCGAAACAACCGAGCCGTAAATATTTGAAACATAAGTAACCACAAAAATACTTCCGAAAATAATTGTTTTGGCATTGGTTATTCCGCGTTTGTGGTAGTTTTCCCAGGTAATCAGCCCAAAACCAACTGTTCCAATCATGGATGCAATTCCCGCCCCGGTTTTACCGGCATAAATTTTTCCAGATCCCGGAATGATTCCCGACATGATTCCGGCCAAAACGGGTGATTTTGAACGATGTGTTTTATGTTCCTGATATATTTTTCCAAGGGCAGCCACCTGCTCATTCAAAATAGCGTTTTCAGGGTTTACCAGTTCAAGTTGTGCCTTGGCTTTTTCCCAGTTTCCCTGAAGCATTTCCAGGCCGCTTAATTCAAAGTTCAGCAGAGACAGATAGGGATCATTTTGAACCAAAATTTGCCGCCATATTTTTTCCGCCTCCTGATAATTCCCCAAATGTGTTTGGTTATATCCGGCAAAAAAATGTGATTTCAGATAAAACGGCGATTCCTTTTGAACTTTAAGAAATGACAGGGTTGACTGTTCAAGATTTTTAAGCGAGTAGTGGGCCCAGCCATGCAAATAATGGATGGAATCCTGCTGATCTTGTTTGGAATAAAAAGTATTCTGGTTTATCAGATAAACAGCTTCGTTGTAATAGCCTTTATTGATGAGATGGCGGATAAATGGGATTTCGCCTTCCACCTGTGAAAATGAGGTTTGAACGGTTACCAAAAAAACAACAATTCCGAAATACCTCATTGATACAATTTTACCGGATCGTTAAACCTGTGGGTGTGTTCATCGATATCTGCGGGGTTGAGATCAGTGGCCGATATACGGTTGCACCGGCTTAGCCTGTCGAATGATAACAATGTTCCCTTTACAATTCCGTATTCTTTTAAAGCGTGTTTGCCAAAATCGGAACAGCTGGGAGAGTACAGACAACTGGCTGAAAGATGCTGGGAAAAGTAATTCTGATACACGTATAAAGAACCGCCAAAAACCAGGCTGACCGGATTACTGTTCCGGAATGTTTTGGGCTGGTTTTTAAAAATATAAGGCCTTTTGGATGATACCGGTACTTGTTGTTTCGCTACTGTGTTCATAAGTAACAAGTCACTTTTCAAATCAATGGTTTGAGCCGACCCTGCCACCGGAACAAGCAGCACAAAAAGAAAGTACAGAAGTACGTTATTTATTTTCACCGGTATTAAGAGGTTTTGCATTTTCAGGAATTTTAAAATTAAAATAGGAATTATCGGGGGTTGACGAAACTTTCACATCAGAAAATACGGTGCGGCTAATGATTGAATCGCCCTTGGGAAGGTAACTTATTTCGATTATTTTTGAGGGGAGCCTGAATCGCTTATAATCATTATAATTCAGATAATATATTTTTCTCAGAATTTTATCCTGGCTGGCTTTGTATTCCGAGTAAAAAGGAAGCCCGTTATCAAAAACCATTTTTACAGTTTCTATCCCGTTGATTCCATGCAACACATCAGGAGCTTCCCACAGCGTTACATAATATTGGTCTTCAAATGTATTCGATACCAGTTTGAATCCCTCATCAGCCAGCCCCAAATGGTCGGTTAAATTATTGGTGAAATAATATATCAGGTTTTTTTTAGACGACATGCCGGCAATTTGCTTGTAAACCACTTCGTTTTCCGCCGGATAATAGGTTTTAATTTCTCCCAGGGCGTTGGCAATCATAATATATTCGGGAGACGAATGGTAAAACCTGGTGACAATTTGTTTGTTGGCATCATAAAACAAATCAACATCGTTGGTGAGTTTATTTTTATTTTCAAGAATTTCGGTACGTTGCTTTAACGAAATATAACTTCCCGGTTGAGCATGCAACAAAGTACCGAAGCCAAAAATGGTTAATAAAATGAAGGTTTTTTTTAACGCTGTATTCATATAAACAGTAAAAAAGGGTGTTTGCTTTTTGTGCAGACACCCTTATTATTTGTAAAACAATGCATTACCACATAAAAAATTTGGGATTATCGATATACGGACTTATATCGTCATTGTCAATTATCAGAACGATAAAGTCAATCAACGGAACAACACCAAAAATACCTCCGCAGGTTAAAATGTAACCCAGCCCGGTCATTGTTTTTGTTCCCAGATAGAAACGATGAATCCCCAATCCGCCAAGGAAAAAATCGAGCACAATGGCCACAACGGCATCTTTTTCTTTAGGAGCCACAAGCGGCAGCGCAACCCCCGACGGAACAGCGCTTACTTCACTGGCGTTAATCGAAATCATGCTCGTTTCGGTTGCCGTTGCGAAAAGTTGATCGATTGCTCCCTCGTCAATCGAATACTGTGATGCTTTCACCTGATTTACAGAGAGAAAAGCCGCAAACAAAAAAATACAAATAAAAATTTTTTTCATGTTTTAAAATTTTGGGTTTTATGATAATGCTAAAATAGCTTTTTTACACATACACTTATAACCAAACATAAAATTTTTTTTAAACATTGTTTCAAAAAATTATACAAAACGAAATTATCTTCCCCGCTACAAAATACTTTTGCCACAATTTCTTTTATTTTGCTGAACGGTTATCAAAAAGTTTTTGTTGCCACATAAACAAATTTAAAGTTAGATGCAGAAAATTCCGTTCCATATTGTTTCCGGTTTTTTGGGAAGCGGCAAAACAACGTTGTTAAAACGCATCATCGAAAAATATTCTGATAAAACCAGGATTGGGATAATTCAGAATGAATTTGCCCCTGCCAATATTGATGGAGCGGAACTTCGGAAAACAGGAAAAGATTTCAGCTTACTTGAAATAAAAAATGGCTCGGTATTTTGCGCCTGTTTACTGGGCCCGTTTACACGCTCACTCGAAAAATTTATTGAGGAACATAAACCGGATGCCTTAATTATTGAATCTTCCGGTCTTTCGGATACCACATCGGTTGCCGAAATTCTTTCTTCAGGCACCCTGGGAGAAAAAATTTACCTGGCTTCCAACTGGTGTATTGTTGATGCTCTTAATTTTTTGAAAACAGGCTTACAAAAACAGCGGGTAATCCACCAACTGCGCATGGCCGATGTTGTTCTGATCAATAAAACCGACCTTCTGAAAACCGACAGCGGGCCATTAAAAAGGGAAATCAAAAGTATTAATCCGTTTGCCGAAATAAAAGAAACCTTGTATTGCAATATTGATTTTGAAATTGGGCATCCAACCCTGAATAAATTCTATTCAGCAAATGAGAAACCGCTGGCACGCCCCGATATTACTTCTATGGTAATTAAAAGCCAAAAAAAAATTTCGGAAAACTCACTGAGGCAATTTTTGAATGATTGGTCTCCCAAAGCGCTCAGAATTAAAGGTTTTATAAATCTCACCACCGGCAAATCATTGGCAGTGCAGTGCACTTTTGGTTCTGTTGAACTTAGCGAAACTGAAGCCCTCTCCTGTCCTGCCGAACTAATTGCCCTAAGTACTGAATTTACGTTACGCGAATGGCACAAAGCATTTAAGGAATTAAAATAAAACCGCACGAACCTATTATTTCTGCAACATCGGCAACGTTATTAAAACCTTGTAAAAAAGATCAGCCCGAAATCCGTTTCCCTTACCAGCAAAACCTTCCAACGTTAATATTGAATTAAATTCTTCGTAGAAACAATTTAAATTAGCTAAATTTAAACCCTCTCTTTTTGGGAGTAGCAACGGTTCATCTACTTTTGTGCCGTTCGAATTTGTTGAATTAAACCAAAATTAAATAGAAAATCTATGAGTAAGTTTTTAGCGGCGTCGATTGGACGGAAATTTCTGATGAGCATCACCGGTCTTTTCCTGGTTGCTTTTATCGCTGTTCACTTGATTATCAATCTTATGCTGATTTTTGATGACAGTGGGGAGCTTTTTAATCTGGCTGCACACTTTATGGCCACCAACCCCGTCATAAAAATTATGGAGCCACTTTTGGGATTGGGTTTTTTGATTCACATTTTATGGTCGTTTTATCTGGAATACCAAAATTGGAGAGCAAGACCCGTAAAGTACAACAAAAAGGACGCAAGTACTTCAAGCACATGGGCTTCGCGCAACATGCTTGTTTTGGGTGCCCTGGTTCTGGTTTTCCTTATTATCCATATCATCAACTTTTTCTGGGTTATTAAATTTGAACCTCACACATTGGATACAGTGATTATTGGGGGGGAAGAAATGGAAGACACCTACACCCTGGTTTCCAATTTATTTAAAGGAAGTGTGGCCTATTGTATCTTTTATATTTTAGGCGGGCTGCTTTTAGGTTTTCACCTCTCACACGGATTCTGGTCTGCCTTTCAAACGCTGGGAATAAACAATAATCACTGGATGAAAAGATGGCATGTACTTGGGTACATTTATGCTGTTATTGTTGCTGTAGGCTTCTCTGTAATCCCGTTGTACTTTCTCATTAAATTTTAATTGTAAAAAAGAAGTTGATTATGAGCATATTGAATTCAAAAATACCGGAAGGCCCTTTAGCCGAAAAGTGGAGCAAACACAAGGCAAACATAAAAGTTGTCAGCCCGGCCAATAAGCGGAAACTGGAAATCATTGTGGTTGGTACCGGATTGGGAGGGGCTTCTGCTGCTGCCTCGCTGGCTGAATTAGGATACAAAGTAAAAGCATTTTGTTACCAGGACAGTCCCCGGCGTGCGCATTCCATTGCAGCACAGGGAGGTATTAACGCAGCCAAAAATTATCAAAACGATAACGACTCGGTTTTTCGTTTGTTTTACGACACCATCAAAGGAGGCGACTACCGTTCGCGCGAAGCCAATGTATATCGTTTGGCCGAAGTGTCACCCAATATCATCGACCAGTGTGTGGCACAGGGCGTACCATTTGGACGTGAATACGGCGGCTTGCTGGCCAACCGTTCGTTTGGTGGTGTATTGGTTAGCCGGACCTTTTATGCCCGCGGGCAAACCGGACAACAGTTGCTGCTGGGTGCATATCAGGCATTGAACCGTCAGATTGCAAAAGGAAATGTTGAAATGTACAGCCGTCACGAAATGCTCGATGTGGTAAAAATTGATGGCAAAGCGCGTGGAATTATTGCCCGTGATTTGGTAAGCGGAAAAATCAAACGTTTTGGTGCACACGCCGTGGTTGTGGCTACCGGTGGCTACGGAAACGTATTCTTCCTTTCAACCAATGCCATGGGAAGCAACGGTTCGGCTGCATGGCAGTGCTACAAAAAAGGTGCTTTTATGGCCAATCCTTGTTTTGTGCAAATCCACCCCACCTGTATTCCGGTTCACGGCGACCAGCAATCGAAACTGACATTGATGTCGGAATCGTTACGAAACGACGGCCGGGTTTGGGTTCCAAAGAAAAAGGAAGATGCCGTAAAATTACAAAAAGGGGAAATCAGCCCCAATGATATTCCGGATGAAGACCGTGATTTTTATCTTGAAAGAAGATATCCTTCCTACGGAAACCTGGTACCACGCGATGTTGCTTCTCGTGCAGCCAAAGAACGCTGCGATGCCGGTTTTGGAGTAAACTCAGAAGGAAAAGCGGTTTTCTTAGATTTTAAATATGCCATCGAACGCCTTGGAAAAGATGTAATTGAAGCCCGCTACGGGAACCTTTTCCAGATGTACGAAAAAATTACAGACGTCGATCCCTACAAAAACCCGATGATGATTTATCCGGCCATCCATTATTCCATGGGAGGAACCTGGGTCGATTATAATTTAATGACAACCGTGCCGGGTTTATATTCCATTGGTGAAGCCAACTTTTCTGATCACGGCGCCAACCGTTTGGGAGCTTCGGCGCTGATGCAGGGCCTTGCCGACGGTTACTTTGTTTTGCCATACACCATTGGCGATTATCTGGCCGATGAAATTATGACGCCAAAGATTGACACCAATGCTCCGGAATTTGAGGAAGCAGAAAAAGAAGTCACCGGACGACTGGAAAAATTGTACAACATTAAAGGTTCAAAAACAGTAGATTACTTTCACAAAAAACTGGGCCATGTAATGTGGGATTATGTGGGAATGAGCCGTAATACAGAAGGTCTGAAAAAGGCAATTGAAATGATTCAGCAAATTCGTGAGGAATTCTGGAAAGATGTTAAAGTTCCCGGAGAATTGGATAATCTAAATCCGGAATTGGAAAAAGCGGGTCGTGTTGCCGATTTTCTGGATATTGGAGAACTGATGGCACGCGATGCACTTGACAGAAACGAATCGTGTGGCGGTCATTTCCGCGAGGAATCGGCCACTGAAGAAGGGGAAGCAAAACGCGATGACAAAAACTTCACCTATGTTTCATGCTGGGAATTCAAAGGAGAGAAGCAGGAACCGGTTCTGCACAAGGAAGATTTGGTATTTGAGAATGTGAAACTGACTCAGAGAAGTTATAAGTAATAAGTAGTGAGAATATGAGTAGTGAGAATATGTAAAGAAAAATAAAAAACAAAAGGATGCATCAGTTTAAAGAATTGAAAGTTTGGCAAAAAGGAAAAGACCTGGTAAAAGAAATTTATATGTTAACACATAAATTTCCCAAAGAAGAACTTTTTGGAATAACTTCT
Source organism: Prolixibacteraceae bacterium (assembly GCA_016931875.1). Taxonomy (GTDB): domain Bacteria; phylum Bacteroidota; class Bacteroidia; order Bacteroidales; family Prolixibacteraceae; genus Draconibacterium. The sequence continues at coordinate 2,568 of JAFGDX010000099.1, read as the reverse complement.
CAGATGAGAAGAAGTGCCGTATCTATTCCAACTAATATTGCAGAAGGTTGCGGACGAAACAGTAACGTTGATTTGAATCGCTTTTTAGATATTGCCAACGGAAGTGCATTTGAGTTGGAAACTTTAACGCTTCTTTCATTTGATTTGGAATTTTTAAATCAGGAAAACTTTAAAAATCTTGATAAAAAAATAAACGAAGTTCAAAAAATGATCTTTGGATTTAAACAGTCAGTTCTTAACGCTCAATGCTGATGTCTTACTACTCAAATCTTTTAATCTGTAATCTATAAAAAATGGCTGATAAAATTCTGAAAAAACTAAATATTAAAGTCTGGAGGCAAAAAAATGCGGCCAGCAAAGGTAAATTCGAGACCTACACCATCGAGAATATTTCTACCGGATCTTCTTTCCTTGAAATGATGGATATTTTAAACAACGAACTTATCGAAAAGGGAATCGATCCGATTGCATTCGACCATGACTGCCGTGAAGGTATTTGCGGAACATGCAGTTTGTACATAAATGGCCGTCCGCACGGACCCGATACCGAAGTTACAACCTGCCAGTTGCACATGCGCAAGTTTAAAGACGGAGAAACCATTACCGTTGAACCCTGGCGTGCTGCAGCTTTCCCGGTTATTAAAGACCTGGTGGTAGACCGAACTGCTTTTGAAAAGATTCTTCAGGCAGGCGGTTTTATTTCCGTAAATACCGGGGGCGTGCCCGATGCCAATGCCATTCCGGTTGCTTACGAAGATGCTGAAGAAGCAATGGATGCAGCGGCATGTATTGGTTGCGGAGCCTGTGTGGCAGCGTGTAAAAACTCGTCGGCCATGTTGTTTGTTTCAGCAAAAGTTTCGCATTTGGCCAAACTTCCGCAAGGAAAAGTAGAAGCCAAAAAACGCGCACTAAATATGGTTGCCAAAATGGATGAACTGGGTTTTGGCGGTTGCACCAATACCGGTGCCTGCGAAGTGGAATGTCCGAAAAGCATTTCCATTACCAACATTGCCCGCCTGAACAGGGAATATTTGGGAGCTCGTTTAAGCAAATAAACTACTCAGTAAATAAATGCAAGCCTTTCCGGGTTCCGGGAAGGCTTTTTTAATTCACAAAAATCTGTGCATAAAAATTCTGGCGAACACAATATGAAATACTTTCCGGTTTTGTAACTTCGCAAAATCAACGCACAAAATTATGCCATACCGAAGATTGCCAACAACCGATAAAGCGCGTTCCAGAGCGCTGAAAGCTGCCCTGAAAATGGCAGAAAAAACAGAAGAAAAAAAACTGGCCTTCACCAAAATCAGGCTGCAGGAATTAAACCTGGCAAAAACCAATTTCGAAAATTCGCTCACGCAATACGAAGCAGACAGGAAAAAACAGGCCGAAAAAAACAAAGAGTATAAAATTGTACAGGAGAAAACCGTTTTATATATCTCGCATTTTATACTCACTTTGTACATGGCTGTAGAGCGCGATGAAATAAAAGAGGATGCCCTTAAAAATTACAACCTGCAAAATCTCAACAAAAAACTGCCCCGGTTGGCAACAGAAGAAGAAATTCTGGATTGGGGGAAAAAAATCATTGACGGGGAACAAAAACGGATTCAGTCGGGAGGAAGCCCTATTTACACCCCTTCAATCGCGCTGGTAAAAGTAAATGTTGAAAAATTCAGAGACATTGCCATCTTCATGCAAAACCTGCGGAAAATTTCAGCACGGTCGCACGAAAAAATGAAGGAAAACCGCAATGCAACCAACCTTTTTATCAGCCAGTTGTGGAACGAAATTGAAGAAAACCTGAAAAGCGATTCACCCAAACATAAAAGACAACAAGCACAGGAATACGGGATTATTTATGTTTTCAGAAGAAAAGAAAAGAAAAAATTAAAGTCGGACGATTTACAAACCGACTTACTTTTTGATTTTTCATGAAAAATTCTTCTAATTTTATACTTTTGAGTTTATTGTGGAAATAACAATAACTTTGTATACACTTACAAATTTATTCCAACGTGAACTTTACCCGTATGAAAAATATATGGATTTTATCACTCAGCTTCACACTCCTCCTCTTTTTTTCCTGTAACAAGAGCAATAAACAAGTGCGTACTACAGAAAAATTTACCACCGGGTGGAAATTTATTTCAGAAAATTCCGACGAATTTAAAAATGTGGATTTTGATGATTCCAACTGGCGAAAACTAAACATTCCTCACGACTGGAGCGTTGAAGGTGAATTCAGCAAAGACAACCCTGCAACCCCTGGCGGAGGGGCTCTCCCCGGCGGAATTGGCTGGTACCGCAAAACGTTCGTCCTTCCTGAAACCGACCGTGAAAAACTGATTTTTGTTGATTTCGACGGCGTTTACCAAAAAAGTGAAGTGTGGATAAACGGCCACTACCTTGGAATGCGGCCCTACGGATACAGTTCATTTCGTTATGAATTAACCCCCCACCTGAATTTTGGCGGCGAAAATATAATTGCCGTAAAAGTTGACAATTCAGAACAACCCAACTCGCGCTGGTATTCGGGTTCAGGAATTTACCGGAATGTTTGGCTGG
>JAFGDX010000557.1 GCA_016931875.1 Prolixibacteraceae bacterium | reverse complement strand
GTGGTAATTTTGAAATCATTTCCATTATCGAGGTGAATGGTTACTTTTTCAAACACCGGGCTTCCAATGGTATACAAGGGTATTCCTGGAATTACCGGATAAATTCCCATGCTTGAAAAAACCACAAAAGCCGTCATACCGCCACCATCTTCATCACCCGGAATGCCAAAAATATTGTCGGGGTACCAGGCATCAAGCAGCATCCTGATTTTCTTCTGTGTTTTCCACGGCGACCCGGTAAAATTATACAAATACGGAATATGAAAGCTGGGTTCATTCCCCATGGAAAACTGGCCGACAATTCCTGTAAAGTCAGGAAATTTTGCCCAGTTGGCATATTTGCTCCGGCCCAACCCTTCTCTGAAAAGCTGGTCGAGACGTTCTTCAAACTGCTGCTGGCCGCCCATCAAATCCATCAACCCGGCAACATCGTGCTGCACCTGCCACAGGTAAGTCCAGCCGTTGTTTTCGTCGTAATAATCGCGGCCGCCCATTCCTCCTGCCCATTTCGGGTCAATGTCAATCCATTTTCCTGATGCATCTTTGGGCATAAAAAATCCTTTTTCCTTCCAATACAAATTTTTATAGTTATTTGCTTTTTCCGAAAACAGCGTGTAATCTTCTTCCTTGCCCAGTTCTTTTGCCAGTTGCGCCAAAGCCCAGTCGTCGTAACTGTGCCCCAGGGTAATGGCCACGGCTTGCCGCTTTTCAAACGAATGAACCCGCGGCTCGGTTTCCTCCTGGCCCGGATGCAATGCCGGATAATACCCGTTTTGGTGATAGAACGAATCAAGCGAACAGGCGGCACCGTTTTGCCACGGAAGCATGGTACCTTCCAGCGCATTTTTTCTCATTCCCTCGTACGCTTTTTCCAAATCAAATTCCAATACATTTTTCCGGTAATCGTCTAAAAAAGTAATGGTGGAATGAAACCCGTTCATACACGGATTTTCGCCCCAAAGCAGACAGAACTGAGGCAGCCAGCCGCTTTGTTCATACATTCGAACATACGAACTCATCATATCGTTTTCAATACCGGGGTCGAGCAATGTGCGCAGCGGGTGATGTGCCAGATAGGTGTCCCAAATCCAGTCGTCGACGTAAAAATCCTGCTCATCTTCGTGCACTTTCCCATCGTAGTTGCTGTAGTATTTCCCGTCTTCGGTAATATTTACCATACGTTCGTAGGTGCGGTACAAGGCCGAATAAAATGTTCGTTTTTGGGCCTCGGTTCCACCTTCTACCTCAATCTGACCTAAACTTTTTTTCCAGGCCTGATGTGCGCTTTCTTTTAATTCCTCAAATTCCCAGGCGGCAATTTCATTTTGTAGGTTCTTTTTCGCCTGTTCCAAACTGATGTAGGAAATGGCATATTTAAAATTGAGCGGTTGCTTCTTCCCCGCAAAGGTGAGTAAAAGCTGTTTTCCATCTTCGGGTGTTTCAGAAGAACTTATTTTGGCATCAAATTCTCCGTAAACAAAGGCATTCATTCCCATAAACGATTCAACACCGGAAATAGCACTCTCATTTTCAACGTTATAATTTCCGTTGTTGGCAATTGTGAAACTTATTTTTGGGATTTCAACTTCCGGAAATTTTATTCTGAAGAAACCGGCTTTTGCCCCCGGTACAAATTCGAGTGTAATGTCATAATCCATCAGCCAAACCGAATAATAATAAGGAGTTGCAGTTTCGTTCTGTTTTCCCCATTCCGAAACCGGATTTGTTGTTTCGCCGGTAAAAGGCATCAACCTGAATAGCTGGCCGTTGCGGTGCGAAATCAGCGACAAGGGAAATGAGCTTATCTGGTCGTCCAGGTAATCATTCCGGTTTGGATACATACGAATGGGCTGGTTGGGCAACTGCACCGTTGGCCGGGTAGGCTGCAAAATATGCCCCACTCCGCCAATATTGGGATCGACATAGTTAAGCGGATCAAAATCCTCCCCGGTTGGTTTTGTGCACGAAAAAACAGAAAATAAAGTTATCAGGACAATCAGCAATCGTCCTGATTTCAGGTTCATTTGGTTCATTTTATTCGATATTACAAGCTTTATAATTTAAGCCTATAAATCTAATACAAATACATGAAATGACTCCGGTTCAATTTGAAATTTCGGTAATTTTGAACTTAGTGAAATTTCATTTTCAACCGGTTTTACCAAAAACGGATCATCCAGTGTATTTTCATCTTCAGGGTTGGCTTTTAGTGTAATTTGTTTTCCCTTTAAATTATCCGGCAATCCTTTTAATTTTAAATCAAACTCAACCGTTTTTTCAGTTTTTCCGGTATTTGTAATTTTAACAATGAGTTGATTTTTGTTTTCATCCGTAACCACGCTGGCATAAATTCCTTCCTGCCCGGTAACATTTTCACCATTCATTGTAACTTTCTGAACGCTGGTGCCCTTGTATTTGCTGTACAATTGCTGCACATAATAATTGGCCGATTTTACGGAACGAAGATTGTCGAACCAAATCATGTCGGGTTTCCATTGCCAGGCATCCACGTGAGCAAAAAGCGGCGCATAGGTGGCCAATTTCACCACATCGGCATTTCTTTCAATTCCGGTTAAAAACGAAGCTTCGCAAAGAGCGGCATAAAATGAATTTTTCTTTTCGGGCTGAACATGACAGGCATATTCACCGGCAAAAACTTTCGGGCCTTTGCGGCTGTAGTTATCGTAGCGCGCGGCATTTTCCAAAAACCAGTCAGGGTCTTTATAATAGTGTTCATCTACCAGGTCAACGTCAATTTTTTTCATTTC
>JAFGDX010000098.1 GCA_016931875.1 Prolixibacteraceae bacterium | reverse complement strand
TAAAACCTTCAAGGTTTCAGTAACCTTGAAGGTCTGGCTATTTTAACCGGCTTCGGAACGTTTCCGGCTGCAATCATACAACAAAAAGAACTGCCCTTCCCGGAAGAGCGGTTCTTTCTACTCACTACTAAAATCTCACTACTCAGTACTAATATCTCACTACTCAATACTATTCACTCATTTTCGCAAAATATTTGTAGAAGAGAGGAATGGTTTTGATGCCGTTAAAAAACTGTTCCAGCGGATAGTTTTCATTGGGTGAATGAATGGCATCCGATTCGAGGCCAAATCCCATCAGCACCGATTTTATTCCCAAAACTTCTTCAAAGGTTGAAATAATCGGGATACTTCCTCCTGACCGCACGGGTACCGGGCGTTTGCCGTACACATCGGTGTATGCTTTTTCGGCTGCCTGGTAAGCCGGAATATCAATGGGGCAAACATACCCCTGTCCGCCGTGGAGCGAAGTAACTTCCACTTTTACCGATTTTGGTGCAATGTTTTCAAAATGGGTTTTAAACAGTTCGGCAATTTTCAGGTGATCCTGGTTGGGCACCAGCCGGCACGATATTTTGGCATAAGCTTTTGAGGGCAGCACGGTTTTGGCGCCTTCGCCGGTGTAGCCGCCCCATATTCCGCACACGTCAAAAGTGGGTCGTATTCCGGTGTGCTCGGTGGGGGTAAACCCTTCTTCGCCGGCCAGTTCTTCCACATCAATGGCTTTTTTGTATTCCTCCACGTTAAAGGGCGCGCGGCCAAGCAGTTCGCGTTCTTCGGCAGAGACTTCCAGAACATCGTCGTAAAAACCGGGGATGGTAATTTTGCCTTTTTCGTCTACCATCTGGTGAATCATTGAACAAAGTACATTCACAGGGTTGGCCACCGCGCCGCCAAACAGTCCGGAGTGCAAATCGCGGTTGGGGCCGGTAACTTCCACCTGCCAGTAAGCCAGTCCGCGCAGGCCGGTGGTAATGGAAGGTATGTCGCGCGCAATCATCGATGTGTCGGAAACCAGGATAACATCGGCTTTGAGCATCTCTTTGTTTTCGGCGCACCATTTCCCCAGGTTGGGCGAACCAATTTCTTCCTCGCCTTCAATCATAAATTTCACGTTGCAGGGAAGGGTGTTGGTTTGTATCATCAGTTCAAATGCTTTTATGTGCATCATTCCCTGTCCCTTGTCGTCGTCGGCGCCGCGGGCATAAATTTTTCCGTCGCGGATTTCGGGTTCAAAGGGGTCGGATTCCCATTTTTCTATTGGGTCAACCGGCATTACATCCATGTGCGAATACACCAAAACGGTGGGCAGCGCCGGGTCGATGATTTTTTCGGCGTAGGTTACCGGGTTTCCGGCCGTTTCATAAATGGTTGCTTTATCGGCCCCCGACTTCAGCAGCAAATCTTTTAGATATTCTGCCGCCCTGTACATATCGGGCTGATGGCTTTTTACTGAACTGATGGAAGGAATGCGGATCAAACCAAACAATTCTTCCAAAAAACGGTCTTTGTTTTCTTCCATGTATTTGTTTATAATTTCCATACGCTGCTTTTTTTGTTTTTACGATTAAGGTTGAAAGATACACTATTCGTGAACGTTTCAAAATAGCAAATGTCATAAAAATAAAAAGGGCAACCCGCATTGGATTGCCCTTCTGTATTTTACTGTTTCTTTTTTTTACTGTACAATGGCCTGGAATTTCGGATTGTCGAAATATTTGGCAAATTCGATATCGTTTTTCGCTTTTGCTTTTAGCTCGGGATTGATTTCCACGGCTTTTTGCAGGCTTTCGAAAAGCAGGTTTTCTTTGGCTGTGCGTGCTCCGATAACGGCTTTCAGATATTCTTTCATAAAACAATTCGGGTTGTCAAAAGCTTCCAGATCTTTTAACGCGCCGTTGTTGTCGCCGGCCAGGATTTTAGCCAAAGCGCTGTTTACATCGGCATCTTTGCTGAAATATTTTACCGCCTGGTCGTAGTTGGCATTTTTAATGCTTACAATACCCTGGTTGTAATTTACTTCGTTGCCGGCACCTGAAGCAGCGCCAAACAGTGTTTCGGCTTCTTCAACATCGTCTTCGTAAAGAGCAATGGCGCCCAGGTTGTTTTTAACAACCGGTTCGTTGTTTTTCAAACCTTCGGCTTTTTCAAACATGGGTTTTGCTGCGTCATATTTCATTTGTTTAACCAGCACATAACCGGCGTTGTTCGGGCCTCTCCAGTCTCTCGGGTACACTTTGATAAACGAATTGTAAACCGACAGCTGTTCGTCCAAATCTTCAAACAAAGTAGCTGCGTAAAGTAATTCAGCCGGATTTAACGAAGCCGGATCGGATTTGGCTGCTGCCATTAATTCTTCGTCGGTTTTCCCGATAAGGTCAACACTGGTGGCCAGTTTGGCGCGGCGCAGTTGTGGCAAAATATCGTCGGCAACATCGGTAAATGCTTCTGAAAGGTTTCTGATTTCACGTTCGCGAACTTCCGGGTCGTTGTACATGGAAAGTACGCGTAAAATCAATTCTTTATCCTGGATATTTGATTTTTCCATCAGTTCTTTGAAACCGTCCCAGTCTTCCGGAGTATAGCGGGTTTTCAGTTCAACAGCAACACCGGCTTCTTTTAATTTTTTTGCCAGGAAAGCAGAAGATGTGTTTTTTCTGTCGGCGGCCAAATCGGTGTTGAAGTCGATTTCACCATCAGGAGATGCGTAAGCGGAAACTTCCACTTGTTTCAGATCGATACGTTCTTCTTCGTTGGCTTTTTTTGTATACTCTTCCAGTGCTTTTACATCGCTGGCTTCGGTTTCATCCCTTTGCAAATTTGAACGGTTGATGAGGTAATGAATGTCAGCAACCATTTCGTCGGGAACAATCCGTTGGAAAGCATCGATGTTGGGATCGTATTTTCCGCTGGTATTTTCTTCGCGCTGCACGCCCAGAATGGCTTTTGGATAGTTTACTACCAGTTCGCTGGTGGCAATCACCCCGTCGGCAATTTTGATGGGTTCAAAATCCAGTGTTTTTGCACCTTTCGAGGCGGTAATGTGTACGTAAAGTTCCGAGCTGTTCATGTCGTCGATGTATTCAACGGCATCTTTGTAGCTAAAACTTCCGCCTGAAGTGTAGCTGATCACTTTATTGTTTGCTTCCACTTTTTCACCCTGAACAGTAACAGGTTCGTATTTGGTTTCGCCTCCGTTGTATTTTAACACCGGAGTGGCAACCAAAGTGGCTTTTTTGTTAAAGTATTTTGCGGGGAACCGGCCGTCGATGGCAACATCCACCTCACCGGCATGGGCTTCGAGAATTTCAGGTGTTACCTTGAATTGAATCTGATCCGCATTTTTTTTCATTTTTTGCAACCCTGCACATCCCGAAAGTAGCACTGCTGCTACTGCTACAAGCACAAAAGGTTTAAAGTTGAGTTCTTTCATAACAGACAATATTTACAATTTTTTATAATTTGTTCCTTTCGTTCACAAAAATAGCAAGCTTTTTTTTATAAAAAAGCCGCCAAACAAGTTTTTATCACAATATTAAGCGGTTCACGCCATTTTTATACACCGTATTAAAAATTGCTTCTTTCAACTGAATATAATGTTCCCGGTCCTGGACAAAATCAATGTTGTTGGTGTCGATAATTAAAACGGGAAAATTGTGATCTTGTTTTAGGAAATTGAAATAACCTTCTTTTATTTTTTCGAGATACTCCGGCTGAATGTGCTTTTCATAGTTCCGTCCTCTTATCCCGATATTTTTTAGTAGGTTTTCAACATGGCAGTGGAGGTACACATACAGGTCGGGCTTGGGCATCGATTCGGAAACGATATCAAAAATTTGCCGGAACAGTCTGTATTCGTCGGTTTTGAGTGTGGTTTGCGCAAAAATGGAGGTTTTTGAAAAGTAATAGTCCGAAATGAGCATCGAATGAAAGAGGTCGAGGTTGAGCACTTCCTTTTTTATCTGGTTGTAACGGTCGGCCAGAAACGAGAGTTCGAGCGGAAATGAATACCGCTCCTGGTTTTCGTAAAATTTGGGCAGAAACGGATTATCGGCAAATTGCTCTAAAATAAGTTTTGCATTGGTATCTTCCGCCAGCATTTTGGCCAGCGTGGTTTTTCCTGCTCCTATATTTCCTTCGATAACTAAAAACTGCATTTAAATAGATATTCCAAACAATGATTGCTCAAAAATAAATATTTTGAGCGGATGGCGGGTAAGAAAATCTCACATCAGCTTTTTATTTGAACGAATTTTTTTGTCTTTGAAATGGCCCGTAAAATATCCGGGAAGTAATCCGGCAATAAAACCGAGCATAAGCATTTCCCAGTTTTGCATTGGCAGGAGCTTTTGCAGGAAATAACCAATAAGCAGGCCGGCAACCATTCCAAAAAAGGAGAAAAGGTAGGTGTAATAATAGGGAGTTATAAACCCGTGTTGTTTGTGCATGTGTGCCGAAAGACGGCTGATGAGCCTGTCGTATTCGCGGCGGCTTTTTCCGGGTACTTTTATGGCTTCGTCAATTTTTTGGGTG
>JAFGDX010000009.1 GCA_016931875.1 Prolixibacteraceae bacterium | reverse complement strand
TTTTCCCCGGAATGGCGGAATGCCACTCTCAACAGAAATTCCGGAACCGGTAAAAGCAACCGTGTGTGCTGAATATTTTATCAGTTCTGCTGCCCGAAATGTTATGTCTGATATTCCATTCATTAACAAACCTGTAATTTAAAAATCAGCTACCATACCCATTAATTTTTACAATTCATTTTATGAATAAAAAAGACCGATGACAAAACAATTGCACCTATGAGTAAAAAGAAAACCTCAAACCCCCAGTGGGTAATAATCCAGCCACAAAGAAGCGGGAAAATGGCAGGCAGAATATTTCCTGCACCGGTAAATCCGGTATAAATCGCCCGGTTTTCGTTTCCCGAAATTTCAAGAAGCAATCCGTTCATGGTAATTACATACAGTGAATAAACCACTCCTCCCAAAACAAAAATGTATCTCAGCGTTTGAACATCGTTGATAAGAAAAGTAAAAAAAATCAGTAACCCCGAAAGAACTACGTTCAGAAAAAGCAAAAAATTATATTTTATTTTTTGTGCCATAAAAAAAACAATCAGGCTGGCCGAAATGACTCCGATTACCTTAAAAAGTAAAAAATAACCGGTGTCATGGCTTTGCGAATCGAGCGTATTTTTTGCATAAAGAATAACAAAAGGAAGAAAAGAAAGAATGACTCCCTGAGTGTTGATAAAACCCAGAAAATAAACCAATCCGGGTTTTTGGGTTAATTCCAGTTTCAATTTTCGGGCAAAATCTTTTATTCCGAAAATTTTAAATGCCGACGATGTGGTTTCCTTTATCTTCCAAAAACCACCTGATGCAATAAGAAGCAGGAGCGCCCCCATCAAAAACAGAAAAGCAAAATTTACCGGGTATCCCATAAAAGCCAGAATTTTTTTTGCCCAGTAGGCCGAAAACAGCATCGCACTTCCGGCAATAATTTGTTTTGCTGAAAAGAATGTTTTCCTTTTATCCTCATTTATACTTTTCCCAAGCATGTCAACATAGCTGATGTTGGTAAAAGCACCCCCCAGCGAAAAAATGGCAATCAATAAAAACAAAAGCCACAGCACCGCTTCCGACGTTTGTTCACCAAAGCGATACAAAACAAAACCCAGGGCAAAAAGCGCAAAAATGCGTGAGTTAATTCCCAGCAAAAGAAAATTCTTTTTAAAATTTTTATTGCTGATATATGGCGCAAAAAACAGTTGGGTAAAACTTGCTCCTCCCAACATAATGGTGGTCATCATACCCACATGAATTGCCTTGCCGCCCGATTCGATTAACATTGCGGGAATGATGGTATCGACATCGATAAAATTTTTTGCAAGGGCCAGAAATCCTGCGTGCCACAAAAAGGCATAAAAATTATGAGTTGATATTTTTTTTGACAGTGACATTGTTCCAATTTCTTTTACTGGTTACCTGCCGGCCGGATCAGTCAGGCTGATAACCAATTGGCATAAACAACCATGACACATTTATAAATCTCCCCTACTTTCATCCTCCATAATTTCATTGATTATTCTTTCGTCAGACATCAGTTTGCCGTTTATATAATCCTTTAAAAGTGCAAGCGGTGTTTCCGGGGGGATACCCACAAACAAATTAATTCTGAAAAGAGCAAACAAACAGATGATGCGTTTATCTGTTTTAAAGGCAATCACATCAGTTATTCCTTCTCCAGCCGCCCATTCCGGCAGTTTTGTTATGTCGGTGCAAACCGGTTTTTCTATTTTTTCGCTTAATGAATTTTCGCTTCCGATATTAAAAATCTGTAAATAATCACATTTTTCAAGATATTCACTTAGCTTACCATTGGAAACAGGTATAGCAATCTTTTTCATTTTACCGGCGTTTTGTTGTAAAGTTACCCAACAAAACCTTTTCAATTAAAATCAATTCTCCGGAAAATCAGGTATTTTGGTTGAAATATGATAACTTTTCGTTTACAAAATTTCAACTTCAAAAAGCTACATTCGGTACCTGCCAAAGTTTATTTCAAAACATTCCGGTTTTACTGGAATCTTGATTATTTTTATATTCAATTTAAACAAACAGAATTTTGAATATCAGCAACGACTGCAGAGAGTGCAAAAAGTCATCAAAGTGTTTTCAGCTTTTATACCCTGATGAATTGGAATTTATAAACAGCCGGAAAACACAAATAACCTATTTTAAAGGCGAAACCATATTTAAACAGGGGGCATTTGCTCCTTATGTTTTGTATGTTGCGGAAGGACTTGTGAAGGTTTTTCTGCAAACCGGCAGCGCAAAACATTTAAACATCCGGTTGGCCAAACAGGGCGATTTTCTGGCTTTTTCGTCGGTTTTTGGAGTTAATGTTTACAAATATTCTGCCCTTGCCATCAAAGAATCAACCATTTGTATGATTGATAAAACAGCTTTGAAAAAATTAGTGATGAAGAATACCGGTTTCTCCGTAAACCTTACAACCAGAAATTGCAGAAACGAAGACCGTTATTTACAAATTATCCAGAATGTTTCGCTTAAACACATGCGCGGAAAACTGGCTTCTGCCTTGTTGTATTTATCGTCTCCCGAATTTTTGGCTGAAAATATTTTTCAACATTTAACCCGGCAGGATATTGCTGATTTTGCATCGGTTACCCTGGAAAGCGCTGTAAAATTTATCAAAGAATTTGAAAAAGAGGGCGTGCTGAAACTGGAAGGAAAAGATATCAAAATAATAAATTACGGGAAACTGGAAGAAATAGGCAAAAAAGGTTGAAAACCGGCGCTGCCTGTCAAATACAATTTTCACCAATCATGGAAGCAAATGTGTGGGAAACATAAAAAATGGCATCTTTCAGTTTGTCAAAAAACAAAACTTTTCAAAAAAAATGGTTGCCCGGCCATTTATGAAAGAGCTGCCTTAGCTTTTATCCTCTTCATGATTTAGCCCGGTCCACGCCGAATTTTCAAGTTCTAAAAACCGTTTTCGCTCCTCTTCCTTCATCAATCTCACAATGTACTCCATTGTCAGCCCGTTTTCCGCCAAGGGCTGTTTAATTGAATTTATAAGTTTATCGGCAATCGGTATGTTTGGAAACGGAAAAGCAAATGTTACAAGTACTTCGTTATCAACCATCTCTATATCGGTTGCAATTCCCAACTCAATGAGTGAAAGATTAATTGCCGGGTGTTTTACCTGTGAAAGAATCTTTAGTACATCATCCTGTGTCATTGTTTCATTTTTTTTGATTTCGATGGATTTTGAATTTTTCCTTCTCTTTTTTCTGTAAAGATAGCAGCTTGAAAAGTCTTTAAAGGAATATGCCAGATTAAAGGCGAAAGGATTTTGTTTGAAAATTTATAACTTTTTTATTATTCTATTTCAACTTTTACACCACAACAGGTTCCAACTAATTTACATGATTTTTGTTTTAATAGGTGAACCATCGTTTGGTTTTGCTGAACATTTTTTTGTAGTTGCTGATTGAATACCGGCATAAAACAATGTTTGATCAGTACACAATCAAAAGAGGCGCTCTTTTGAAACGCCCCTTTCTTTTTAATACTACGTGCTTACGTCAATTTTTGGTTTTTTCCAATATATGTTAGGCAATTGTTTAACTTAAAATCTCTTCAATGGTGATGTAATCTCCAACTTTACCCGTCATTTTTTCCACATCCGTATTTACCGGAAGAGTCTTTTTCCCGGGTCTCCAGCCGGCCGGACATACTTCGCCTGTTTTGCTTGCATGCTGCCAGGCTCTTACCTGACGCAAAAACTCGTTCACATTTCTGCCCACCGAATCAGCCTGAACTTCCTGTGCAACACAAATTCCGTCAGGATTAAACAAAAACCGGCCCCGAAGCGCAACTCCTTCTTCTTCAACCAGTACCCCAAAGGCACGACTAACTTCCTGATTAGAATCAGCTCCCATCGTTAATTTTAACCCCTTTAAAATCGGTTCTGTTTCAGCAAACCTTTTGTGAGAAAATTTTGAATCAACCGAAACAGCCAGAATTTCTACGCCCAGTTCCTGAAATTCATCATAATGCGCATTCATTGCTGCAATTTCAGTCGGACAAACAAAGGTGAAATCAGCTGGATAAAAGCAAATTACTGTCCATTTGTCTTTATAATCTTTGCTGGAAACCGTAATATAATGCCCGGTTTTTGCTTCGTATGCATCCATTTCAAATTCAGGCATTTCCTGCCTTACCATCGTTGTACTCATTGATTTTTCCTCCACATTTAAATTTTCAACTAAATTTTCTTTTTTACTTTTCTTTTTAAGTGGTTTTACCCCGTTTGCGCATGCCATAACTTATTGTTTTAAAAGTGCATTCAACATCCAAATCATTTTTTCCTGTTCTCCGATAAATTCAGACATTAAACCCGCGGTCGCTTCGTCATCGTTCCCGGAAGCCATTGCTAAAATTTCACGTTCAAGTTTTAGCAACTGAATTGTATCTTCAACCAGTGCCGCAACAGTTTCATCAGCCGAAGAAATATTCAATCTCTCATTGATAGCAGAAATTTTGATGTATTCAGAAAAAGAATGTAACGGGCTACCACCAAGCATTAATACACGTTCGGCAATTTCATCAGCCATTTCATTCAGCTGATTGTAGACCTCTTCGTATTTTTTGTGAAGTGCAAAAAATTGCTTTCCCACAATATTCCAGTGAAAACCACGCACATTCATGTATAAAATCTGTACGTTGCTTAACAGCAGGTTTAGTTTACCTGTCATTTCATTGGAATAATCCTGACTGAGATCAATTTGATTTTTCATAGTTATATATTTAAATTTATTGCTATATTATTATTATCATTTGTCATTAATCTATTCTAAAAATGCTACTTCATCAATTTGATTAATAAGTTTTTAAAAATACAAAAATAAAACTTAAGACGAAAAATAAAATGAACATTAGTTTATTAAATGAAAGCAATTGTTTGTTAATGAGCTTATTTAATTGGATTACACTTTCCGTTTTTCTGAAGAAATTTTGAAATGGATATTGCGAAAAACATTCAACACTGAATGGTAAAAAAATACAAATGATACAGGATCAACGGGTATAAAACCCCAAAGCAAGCTTTGGAAACTTATTCCGCAGCAAAGCTACGTGGTAATACCCTCCGATTTCATCGGGATTGTTCGACTAACAAATTTCAGTTCGCTCACTCCTGAAATCTGAGTCTCACGAATAAACA
>JAFGDX010000556.1 GCA_016931875.1 Prolixibacteraceae bacterium | reverse complement strand
TCACCAGGCGAATAAGGCAGAATTTTCACAGGGGAACCTGCTTTGATGCGAGTGTGCGAAATTGCAGATTTGTTTTACTGTTCCGAAAGCAAAGTCCAGCCCTCAATCCAGTTGCTTTCGCCAAATGCACCTTTAAAATTAACTATCTGGAACCACGAATCCGGTGTTTCCAGCATCTCTCCCTGGATTTTCTCTTGCGGAAGGAAGTTTCCGTTGGGCCAGTCTATATTGGGGTCGGCCATTTCGTTGGCGCCGTTGGTGAAATAGCTTTCCCATTCATGTTGCTGTGTGGCAGAATATACCCCGGTGAGTTGATATACCGATGAGGGGGTGGAAGAGGCAACCTCAAAAAACAGGTTGTTCTGTACGGCAAGGTTTCCCTGTTTCCACTGCGAGTAACTGTCGTTTTGGGCATCGGTTACCTCCAGCAAAATTCCCTGGTTTTTGTTCATAAAAACAGAATTGGCGATAACTCCGCCTGCGTTGTTTCTGAAATCGGCACAGGCGCCTTCGCTGGTGTTTCCGTTCCCGATGAGGGTCACATTCAAAAGAGTGGGCAGCGAGTAGGGCAGCCCGTTCACCGGCGAAGTGCCGCCGCCGGCTTCAATAAGGTTATTGCCTTTGTAATCCGATTGCAGGGCAAGCCAGAACTGGCCCTTGCCCGACCATCCCAAATCGTAATCAAAGGCATCGTCGCCGCAGCCTGAAATGGCGATGTGTTTCAGGTTTACGGTGCCTCCAAAAATTTCAATACCGTCATCTTCATTGGCAATTACTTCCACATAGTCAACTTCTGTTTCGCTGCCTACGCCTCCGAGCGTTAATCCGTTGATTTCGTTTCCATCGCCAATGTTGGTACCTCCGTGCCGGATGGAGACATATTTTAATACGCCCGAATTGTCATTTTCATATATACCGCCGTAGATAGCCCGTGGCTCGGCCAACGGAATTCCTTCTATGGAAGCTTCCCCTCCTTCCACATTAATGGGTGCATTTCCCAGAATGATTAACCCGCCCCATAAACCGGTTTCGTTTTTTTCTACCGAGCCCTGTAAGTCGTCGTTTTCCGAAGTAAAGATTATCGGTTCTTCAGCCGTTCCGTTGGCCATAATTTTGCCGCCCCGCGAAACAATCAATGCGCTTGCATTTTCGCCCTGCCCCGGCATAAACCGCACAACTGTTCCGGCTTCGATGGTTAATACCTGTCCGTCGTTCACAAAAACAAGACCTTCCAGAATATATTCGTTTTCTTTGGTCCAGGTTACTGTTCCGGTTCCACTGCCATTGTCGGTCAGTGTCACCCTTCCGCCTTCCGCCAGGTAATCGCTTTTCCGGCATCCGGCAAAAACAAGAACAAGAAAGAATATGGATACGATTTTATACTTCATTTTCCGGGTTTTACATTTTTACTTCAAGGTCTAGAAAAATAAAAGCTCTGCCTTCCATATTGGCGGCCCACGGGTACCAGTCGTGGTAATTCAGCGCCATTTTTATATTTTTAATGGGTTTGAACTGTATGCCTGCCACCAGCGCTGTTCCGTCATCGGCCAGGTTCCAGGGGTTAATTTTTCCCTCCGGAATGTTGGAAGTAATTTTGTCATAACGGGCAAAAAGCTGGTACTGGCTGGTCAGGTTGTATTTCCCATATACCGAAAGGCCAAAAATGTTATGGTCTTTTTGCCAGCTGTAATTTTTTCTCCAGAGAATTTCACCGGCCAGGTTCCATTTCTTATGGTAATCGTAGGAAGTAAACAGGAGCAAAGTTGATTCGTTGATATCGTTGTACGAAAAATCGTAAAATACTCTGGATGTAAGGTTTTTGGGGAAAACCACTGTTCCTCCGATTCCGTATTTAAAAACATCGTCCATTTGAACGCTGTTGTAGCCTTCGCCGTTCATAATGGTAAAATCGGCATTGAAATAATCGCTGAAAGTATAATGAAAATTCATCCCCAAATCAGCCGATGAGCCCAGTTTGTATTCATCGGCCAGGGTTTTCATCAGGTAGCGGCGCTCCCATATCTCTTCCTGTAATTTAAATTGTTTCAAACTGATTAAGCCAAATTCAATTTGCAATTTGTTTTGTGTGTAACGTAAAAAGGCATTTTTAAAATAGGCATAGCGCCTGAGTTTTGAATACGGGGAAAGGTCATCCGGGCTGCCCACATCCACATTGATTTTCGCATAAAATTCGGGGCTGAATTGGTATTCATAGCCCAGGTAACCCCGCACCAGTTCAAAGGCAGCCGTGTTGGTGGCAGTGCCTGCAATTCCCTGGTGAAAATTGGCATAAATGGTGGCAAATGCTTTCCCTGACGGGGTAAACTCTTCCTGTGAAAAAAGAGGTATCGAAAATAAAAGCAACAGGCCCGTAGCCAGTTTTGTCTTCATCCGGTTGAATTTTTTATTTGAGGGACAAATATAGAGCTTTCAGTTTTAATATTTTAGTAATCGATTTGTAATAAACTTCTTTTAATATCGCAATATTTTTAACAAAAGATTACGGGAAAGTAAATTGAATGTAAAGAAGAACCCGATATTTTGATTTTGTGTTAACGGATGTTTAACTGCAAGCAAACTTTTGTTTTTTCATATACCTTTACCAAAGGTTTACAGTAGAAATAACAACATGGAAAACGAACAAAAAATTCTGATTGTTGACGATGAAAAAGATTTGTGTGAGATATTACAGTTTAATCTTGAAAGTGAAGGGTTTCTCATTGAAATAGCCAACTCGGGCGAAGAGGCCCTGAAAAAAAATCTGGAAGAATTTGATCTGATTCTTCTTGATGTGATGATGGGGGGAATTTCGGGGTTTAAAACGGCCAACATCATCCGGAAAGAAAAAAAGCTGGAAACACCCATTATTTTTTTAACCGCCAAGGGCGAAGAAAACGATGTGTTAACCGGATTTAATGTAGGGGGCGATGATTATATTGCAAAACCATTTTCAATTAAAGAAGTGGTGGCGCGGATTAAAGCCATATTAAAACGGGGCACACCCACGCAAAACGCCAACAACCAGATTTATTACGACGAATTAAAAATCGACCTGAAAAAAAAGACCATTACCATTGGCGGGAAAAATGTAAACCTCACCCGGAAAGAGTTTGAAATTCTGATTTTACTGCTCAAAAACAAAGACCAGTACATTGGCCGGGAGGAAATCCTGAAACGCATTTGGGAAGATGATGTAATTGTTACCGAGCGTAATGTAGATGTAAATATTGCACGGCTGCGCAAAAAAATTGGCGGCTATGGCGCCCAAATCAAAGGCAAGTCGGGGTACGGGTATTGTTTCCAAAGTTCGGTTTAACCAATAGTATACGGGTGTGATTAAAAAATCTTTTCGCGGCGAAATATTCCTCTATTTTATCATTGTATTTGTATTTTTTTCAATTGCAATTCTTACTTTTCAATACCAAAGGGAAAAGAATTACCGCATTGCCCAGCTCGAAAACACGCTTGATAATATTACCGAAATTACGCGGCATTTTATTGAACAAAACCGGCTGATTGAAGAGAATAAAATCGACCGGATCGATGAAATAAAAAGCATCATCCCGCATTTTAAAACCCGCATTACCGTAGTCAGCCGGAAAGGATCTGTGCTGTACGACAGTTCGGTAGCCGAGTACAACGAGATGGAGAACCATCTTTATCGTCCTGAAATTCAAAAAGCCCTGCAAACCGGTAAAGGCGCCAATATCCGGAAATCGGCAACCACTTTGCAGGAATATTATTACTATGCCAAAGGCTATCCCGATTATTTTATCCGAACGGCGGTGGTTTATAATGTGGAGGTGAAAAATTTTTTGAAAGCAGAACGTGTTTTTATTGTTTTTATTGTAGCTGTTTTTGCCATCATCGGGCTGATATTGTACCTGGTAACCGGCAAGCTGGCCGAAGCCATAAAAAAACTGGAAGGGTTTTCAATTAAAGCGGGCAAAAACGAACTGTTTACGCAGGATGTGCGGTTTCCCGACAATGAACTTGGCATCATCAGCCGGCAAATTATTGGCATTTACAATAAACTTAAAAAAGCAAAAGATGAACTTTCAAACGAACGCGAAAAACTGTTTAACCACTTAAACGCTCTCAACGAAGGCATTGCTTTTTTTACCCGCGACAAGGAAAATACGCTTTCAAACAGCCACTTTATTCAGTATTCCAACACTATTTCAAAAAAATCGGTCAGGCTTCCCAACGAGATTTTTGGTATTCAGGAATTTAAACCGCTCAATAAATTCCTGAAAAAACACCTGAAAAGCGAAAAGGCCTTTGAAATGGAGTCGTTGCCTCACATGGAATTTACGGTTTCACGAAATGAACGGTATTTCAGAATACAAAGCATTGTTTTCCAGGATAAAAGTTTTGAGGTGATGATTACCGATATTACCCGGCTGGAAAAACGGCGTTTGTTAAAACAACAATTAACATCGAACATTGCACACGAGCTAAAAACCCCGCTTGCATCCATTAAAGGATACCTGGAAACCATCCTCGGAAACTGGCCGGTGGAGGAAGAAAAAAGAAAATATTTCCTTGAAAAGGCACACCTGCAATCGGAAAGGTTAACCAACCTGATGAACGATGTATCGTTGATTAACAATATTGAAGATGCCGGCGAACTGTTCAGTTTTAAACCCAATGATGTCCGGAAAATTGTGGACGAGGTTTACGAGAATTTTGCCAGCCGGATAACAGAAAACCACATTGAGTTTAACAACCAAATAAAGGAAGGAACGCTTATTCAGGGAAATGAGTCGCTGTTGTTTTCTGTTTTTCAGAATTTTATTGAAAACTCCCTAAAGTACGGAGGGCGAGGGATTAAAATTGTTATACGCAATTACCATGAAGACGAAAAATATTATTATTTCCTTTATTCCGATACCGGGCCTGGTATTCCGGAAGCCCATCTTCCGCGCATTTTTGAACGGTTTTACCGGGTTGACCGGGGACGATCGCGCGAAACCGGCGGAACAGGCCTGGGTTTGTCCATCATAAAAAATGCCATCCAGCTTCACAAAGGAGAGATTTCAGTGAAAAACAACCCGAAAGGGGGCATTGAGTTTTTGTTTTCGCTGGCCAAAAAATAAACGGAATTTTTCTTTTTCCGTATCCCTTTCTGCCATAAATAATTTTCCGTGCAACTCAAAAAGCACTATTCTTTTTTTTAACTTTCTTAACTGAATGTTAGCACCTGAATATCCGCCCTTTTTTTCAGGATTTTCTTTAACAGCCGGAAATGGCATCAAATCTTCTTTCCGAAGATTATTACAATTTGGTTAAAGAAATGTAATCAATGCTTAAATCAACATTAATCAGGGTGTAATATTATTGAGCTTGCTTCGCCGTCGAAAATGC
>JAFGDX010000097.1 GCA_016931875.1 Prolixibacteraceae bacterium | reverse complement strand
GAAGAACCAATTATCTGAATATCGGGATATTTTTCGTCAAAAGCCTGTTTAAAAGCCTCCAGATGTTGGGGAAAAATTTCACCCCACTGTTCATTTCCAATTCCTATGTATTTTAGCCCGAAAGGTTCAGGGTGCCCCATTTCAGCACGAACTTTTCCCCAGGTTGAGGTTACCGGGCCATTGGCAAATTCAACCAAATCGAGCGCATCCTGAATGTAAGGTTCCAAATCATTAACCGGCACACATTCATCGGTAATAAACTGGCAGGCCATTCCGCAACTGACCACCGGCAGAGCATCGGCTCCAAAATCTTCACAAAGCTGAAAATATTCAAAAAAACCCAGACCGTAAGACTGAAAATAATCCGGTGTAAACCGGTGTTGAAACACATAATTCCACCGATTTTCATTCACCGGACGATTTTCTACCGGGCCAACCGAGTTTTTCCACTGGTAGCGTGTTTCCAGGTTATTGCCTTCAATAATACACCCGCCGGGAAACCGAAACACTCCGGGTTTTAAATCGGCCAGCGCCTGTGCCAAATCATTACGCATTCCGTTTTCCCGTCCTTTCCAGGTATCAGCCGGAAACATTGAAACATGTTCGATATCTGCCTCACCTTCCGTGGCTAAATCAACGCGCAGTTTTGCCTTTGCACATTTTTCTTTTGAAAGAAGTTGCAGTTTATATTTTTCCCAGTTGTTTGAATTTATTGTTATCTCGCCACTGGCAATAATTTCATTTGAAGCCGAGATAATTTCAATTTTTAATGTGTTTGCCCCCGAATTTACATTTCGCGCATATAAACTGAGGTTGTATATTTTGTCTTTTTCAACACCAATCCCCCGAAAACCTTCATTCAACATGCCGGTTCCGGTGAGCAAACCATCGTTTAGTAACCTAACATAATGCGGGTTTCGTGGAAAAGGAGCATCTTCAGTTTGGGCTGAAACTTTTCCGTAGGTAAGCCAGCCCATAAACGGCGAGTTGGGAAAATCGAACGACCGGTTTTTTACCAGTTCGGCATACAAACCCCCGTCGGCAGCAAAGTTTATATCTTCAAAAAAAATTCCGTACATATTTGGGGCGATGGTGATTTCAGGCTTTTGCCTTTCAACAGTGATTGTTAACGGGCTCTGCCCAAACAACTGTAACACAACCAACAAAGAAGCCAGAAACAGGAATGATTTAGTTTTCATAATGAGAAAATTTATTTAGTCTTCAAATTTAGGTTCTCCAAATACGAAATGGATTTTTCAAAAATATCCGATTAATTTGACTTTTGAAATTTTTTAAAGTAAAAAGTACACTTTATTTCATTTCCGGAAAAAATAAATCCGCTTTTCACTCAGGAAAGAAGTTCTTGCAGTAATAAAAGTTTATTTACGAACCGCTGCTTCATTTTACAACAACCACAAACTAATCAGCCAGACCGTGAGTGCAGAAATAAGTCCCATAACCAGAGTTCCTATGGTTTGCAATCGGTATCCCTGGTTCACGTTCATTCCGGTCATTTGTGTAACCACCCAGAAATAGCTGTCGTTGGCATGGCTGGCAATAATAGAGCCTGCTCCGATGGCGGTTACCACAAGTGCACGTGCCGCCGGCGAATCGAGCCCCAGCGATGGCACAAGCGGTGCCATTAAACTGGCGGTTGTAATGATGGCAACAGTGCTCGACCCCTGTGCAATTTTTAATGATGCGGCAATAATTACGGGCAACCAGATGCCAAGGCTTTGTGCGCCCGACAAATTATTTTGAACAACTTCAGCAATGCCCGAGGCTTGCAGTACTTTTCCAAAAGCCCCGCCACTACCGGTAACAATAATAATACCTGCGGCAGCAATTACTCCCTTGCCGAGCCAACCCGTGGTTGACAACATTTCTTTGGTAAGTTTGGCCGGTAGTAAAAACGACAAACCAACACCAATAAGCAGAGCCACTGCCGGCTGACCTGTAAAATCTATTATTTGAAGTAATTTTCCGTCTCCAAAAGGCTGGGATGGCAAAGCGCTGATTGAACGAAGCACAATTAAAATAATGGGGATAAAAATGGGCAACAATGATTTCAGAAGTGAGGGGCTGTTTGTTTCATCAAATTCAATCTCTTTTACTTCCTCTTTTCCATCATTATTTATTGTATATCGGGAAGCAACTTTTACCGCAAAAAGCCAGCCAGTCAATAATCCTGCCAGGCTCACCGGTAAGCCATACAAAATAACCATTCCCAAATCGGCATTTAAAATTCCGGCTGCGGCCACCGGACCGGGTGTTGGAGGAATAAGCGAATGTGTTACAAATAACCCCAGACTTAAAGCAATCGCCAGCATGGTCAGTGATATTTTTAATTTCCGGGAAATCGCTTTTATTAGTGGCGAGAGTACAATAAATGCCGAATCGCAAAAAACGGGAATACTCACCACATAACCCACAAAACTTATGGCCAGCGGAATATTTTTCTTCCCAACTACTTTTAAAGCACCACTGGCCAGTTTAAAAGCACCCCCCGACATTTCAAGAAACTTACCGATAATGGAACCGGCCAAAATTACAATTCCAATATAACCAATGGTATTTCCAAACCCGCTGTTCACTGCATTAACCACTTCTGTTAACGACATTTTTCCGGATAAAACTCCAAAACCCAGGGCAGCCAGCACCAACGATAAAAAAGGATGCCATTTTAGAACCGAAGTTGAAAGAATAATAAAGCCAACGGATAAAAGCAAAAGAATAATTAACCACATAAAGCACGCGAGATTGGT
>JAFGDX010000096.1 GCA_016931875.1 Prolixibacteraceae bacterium | reverse complement strand
AGAGGTACAAAAGTAATATAATTCTAAAAATAACATACCTGAATGTTATTATAAAACCCAAAGAAAGATTAAAAATTGTTAAGCTTTGCAGATATTAATTCCGTTTGTCAACTCCCCACATCAGCTTGTTGCGTAAGGTATTGAAGAAAGTAAGTTCGGGGAGCTGCAGGGTTTTGAGTTTAAAACTGGCTTTCTTAATGGTAATGGTGGTAGAAAACTCAACGGGTACCGACCTGAAATCGAGCGAAGTAAGATAATGTGTGCCCCGTCCTTCCACTTTTAGTTTAATGTTATAATTGTCGGGGACTACAAGCGGGCGAATGGTTAAATTATGAGGGGCGAGCGGAGTTATTACAAAATTTTCAGAATCGGGTGTAAGAATGGGTCCGCCCACACTGAGTGAATAAGCCGTGGAGCCGGTTGGTGTTGCAACAATCAGTCCATCGGCCCAATAATTGTTTAACAACGCTTTATCGAGATAAGCCGAAACGTTAATCATTGATGACGTGTCGGTTTTTAAAACGGTCATTTCATTTAGTGCAAAATTAAAATCGATGTTCTCTCGCCCGTTGAAATCCACCTGAAGCATTGTTCGTTCTACGATGGAATAATTGTGATTAAATATTTCGGTAAGCGCATCGTTTATCTGTTCCTGCGAAATATCGGCCAGAAAACCCAACCTGCCACTGTTTACGCCAACCACGGGAATATCAAAATTACGAATATTTACCACCGAGTGAAGAAATGTTCCGTCGCCGCCCACACTAAATATAAATTCGTTCTTTTCGTTAAAATCAACATGCGAATGAAAAAACGAACTGTAATAAGGAGTAACATTCAGTTCTTCAACCAAAAACGAATAAAACGGTTTATACAGCTGTACTTCTATTTTATTTTCTTTAAGAAAATGGAAGAATTCGCGGATAACAGAAATAAATTCATCGGAGACAGAGGTACCGAAAACAGCAACTTTCATTTTTTTTGAATGCTTAAATGTTCATAAACTTCATAAACTGGTCGAACCGATCTTTATACAAATCATTCAACATGGTGTGGTCGAGATAAACTGCTTTCACATTATAGTCGTACCTCATAAATGCCTGGATTAACGGCGATAAATCTTCTTTATCCAGTTTCAGGATAACATCCAGATTGCT
This sequence comes from Prolixibacteraceae bacterium, assembly GCA_016931875.1. Lineage (GTDB taxonomy): Bacteria > Bacteroidota > Bacteroidia > Bacteroidales > Prolixibacteraceae > Draconibacterium. Next base: position 5,728 of record JAFGDX010000096.1, on the reverse strand, counting down.
GGTTCCCGGGGTGCGGTTCAAAAACAGGCTCAGTATTTTTATATCGTTGCTTTCCACAATCTGGCTGATTTGGGCGAGCGAATAATCGTTCACATTCATTTCCAGAATAACTACTCCGCCAATTTCCTGCAACGAAAACAAGCGGGCAAATCTTCGGGCCAAATCATACAGGGTAATTGCACCAAGATAATAATGGTCAGCATCGAGCACGGCAACAACACTCAGTTTCAGCTTGTACATAACAATAGCCACCTCAAAAATGTGCTGATCTTTATGAACGTGGGACGTATTGAGTTTATCAATTTCTGTTTCGATAGGTTTGTCTAACAAATCCAAATCGTAAATCATTTTATCAGAAACCATACCCAAATAGTTTGTTCCTTCCACCACGGGAATATGCGAAACCCTGAATACATCCATCCAGCTTAATGCCTTCTGCCCTTTTTCCGAGCCTTTTATAGAGGGAACAACTTCTGATATTAAATTCTCTGCCAGCAATTCTTTACTTTTTTATTTTAACGTTTCGAATTGAAAATTGTAACTTGCGACGTTAATATTTCTTTATCAAAATGACAAGACTTAGTGTAAATATAAACAAAATAGCAACACTACGAAACTCGCGTGGTGGAGCAATACCCAGTGTAAAAGATGCAGCAGTTAACTGCCAGAAATTTGGGGCACAAGGAATTACAGTTCATCCACGACCGGATGAACGGCACATTACACGCAAAGATGTTTATGAAATAAAACCGCTGATAACCACTGAATTTAATATAGAGGGATATCCTGGCAAAGATTTTTTAAAAATGGTTATCGAGGTTCAGGCCGACCAGGTAACCCTGGTACCCGACACACATTACCAGCTTACCAGCGACCACGGATGGGACACCTGGAAAAACCTGGGATTTCTGAAAGATGTTATTGCGCAGTTGCAGGAAAACGGCATTCGAACCTCCATATTTGTAGATCCCGATCCGGTAGCAATTGAAGGTGCTGCTGAAACAAAAACAGACAGAATTGAATTGTACACCGAACCGTACGCAACCCTTTATCCGATGAACCGGAATAAAGCCATTGAACCCTTCATTGAAGCAGCAAAAGTAGCTGATAATCTTGGGTTAGGGGTAAATGCAGGTCACGACTTAAACCTTGAAAACCTGAATTATCTGCACAAACACATTCCGAATCTTAAGGAGGTTTCCATTGGTCATGCCCTGGTTGCCGACGCCCTTTATTTAGGGTTGGAAACCACCATTCAAAAATACCTTGATTGCCTGAAATAGCAGCCTGAAGTGAGTAAAATGAGATACAAATAATTCTTAACTGATTTCCAACACTTCAAAAACTGAATACTGAGACAAAGACAAAATGAAATTATTTTACCGAAAAGAAGGAAGCGGAACACCGTTGGTGGTTGTTCACGGGTTATACGGCTCGTCTGACAACTGGTTAAACATTGGGAAAAGACTGGCGGAAAAACATACCGTTTATATGATCGATCAAAGAAATCATGGTCGTTCTCCGTTTTCAGAAGAGCATACTTTTGATGCGATGAAAGAAGATTTATACGAATTTTTTGAAACCCATCAAATTGGAAAGGCAACCATTCTTGGCCACAGCATGGGTGGAAAAACAGCTATGTGGTTTGCAGCCGATTATCCTGAAAAAGTGGAAAAACTGGTGATTGCCGATATTGCCCCAAAAAATTACATGCTGCTAAAAGAAGACAGCCAGTTTTTTCTTCACCGGAATATTTTACTGGCTATGCAAGACATTGATTTTACTGAAATTAAAACCAGAAATGATGTGGAAGAGCGGCTGGCTGAAAAAATTGACGATAAAAGAATCCGGCAGTTTCTTCTTAAAAATGTGGCAAAAGATAAAGAGACAAAACTTTACAAGTGGCGCATTAATGTAGAGGTACTTTATGATAACCTGGATGAAATTGTGAGCGGTGTTAATAAAAGCTGGCTCGACGATCGCATACCAATTACAAGCTACCCGGTAATTTTTATCCGCGGAATGAAATCGCGATATATTCTGCCCGAAGATGAAAAACTGATTAAAGAAATTTACCCGGATGCAACCATTGTCGATATTCCCGAAGCGGGCCACTGGTTGCATGCCGAACAACCCAAAAAATTTATGAAAGCAGTGATGTTGTGTTGTTGAAAGAGGTAGAATCAAAAACCACAAAACACAGTTTTTAACGGTTGTATTTTTTGGTAATTGTTTTCAAAAATTCCTTTTGCCTGCTTTTTACCTGATTCCACTGAAAACGCCAGCCCCAGTTGCCGGTGGCTGTTCCGGGAATATTCATCCTCGAATTTGCACCGAGCTCCAGAATATCCTGAAAAGGAGCGATGGCTGCGTTGGCCGTTGAACCCCAAATCAATTCCACTGCATTTTTTAGTGCCTTTCTTCCCTTTCCTTCCAAATACAATTGTACCCTTTTCTTTTCATCACCTTTTAACAATTTTAGCCAGCCCAGTGTGGTATTGTTATCGTGAGTACCAGTGTACACCACAAAATTCCGGGTAAAATTGTGCGGGAGATATTCATTCGTTTCATCCGTCAGAAAAGCAAACTGCAATACTTTCATTCCGGGCAAACCAAACTCTTTTCGCAATCTTTCCACTTCTGCGGTAATGATTCCCAAATCCTCCGCAATTAATGGCAAATGCCCGATCTGCGCTTTTAATTTTTCCAGCACCTCAAAACCTTTGGCCTGGACCCACTCGCCATTTTTTGCTGTTTTTTCTCCGGCCGGCACCGACCAAAACGACTCAAGCCCCCTGAAATGGTCTATTCTAATTTCATCAAACATATTCAGATTAAAATGCAAACGGGCCATCCACCAGTCAAAATCGCGCTCTTTCAACCGTTTCCAGTCAAATACCGGGTTTCCCCACAACTGCCCGTCGCTGCTGAAATAATCCGGCGGGACTCCGCCAACCCGCTTTGGGCTTAAATTTTTTTCCAGCAAAAATATATCGGCATTCGACCACACATCGGCACTATTGGTTGAAACGTACAATGGCATGTCTCCCCAAATATGAATACCTTTGGCGTTGGCATATTTTTTCAGGGCAAACCACTGTCTGAAAAACTGAAACTGTACAAATTTCCAGAAACTGATTTTGTCTTCAAGCTGGGTTTGAAATTTATGAATTCCCACCGGCGTCCTGAATTTTAACCCGTCGGGCCACGAGGTCCACTGCTCCCCCTTAAAATATTCGTGGGCTGCCATAAACAGCGCAAAATCCTGCAACCACCAGTTGTGTTCCTTTAAAAAATTTTGATACTCGTTATGAAAATCGGGATAGCCATTGCCTTTAAATTTCTGAAATGCTTTTTGAAGCATTGCTATTTTCCAGGCGATAACTTTCTCAAATTCCACTTTTGTTTTTCCAAAACCAGGGATTGCATTTAAATCATTGCGGCTGAGCAATCCGCTTTTGCAGAGCCGTTCCAAATCAATCATACAACAATTTCCTGCAAAAGCCGAGTAACACTGGTACGGCGAATTTCCAAAGCCTACCGGCCCGAGTGGCAATATTTGCCAGATTTTCTGACCGGTTTCAGCCAGAAAATCAACAAACCGGAATGCGTGCTCTCCCAGTGTGCCCATTCCTTCGTTTCCCGGTAAAGAAGTTACATGCAGCAGAATTCCGCTTCTACGCTCCCCCATTTTTGTAGTTGTTTCTGAAAATGGATAAATGGTTGGCTGTCTCTCTCACAATGCGCTGAACCGCCAGACCATGATTCAAATCAGGAATAAAAGTTTCCGAATCGTTGCCGGTAAAAAAGCAGTAATGGGCGTGAACCATCGAACGCAGCCAGCCCGGTGGAACGTGTCCCGACGGAAAACCGGAAATGGGCCTGTAATTGCTGCCCACCATTTGTTTTATCCACTGGTTACTTCCTTCAAGGTAATATTCAAAATATTCCGATTTTTTGGAAGAATAACGGATGGCTCCCTTTTCAGCATAAATTTCAAGATGAACCAAATCGCCGGTACCCGAACTGATACGGCTTGCCGACAAATTCCCGACAGCACCTGTGTGTGGCTCTACCAGCGAAAGCGAGCTAAACAAATCTGAACCGTCCGGAACATCAGCAAAATTCCCTCCCTGCAAAGCGCCGGTAATCTGCAGTTCGTCTCCCAAAAACGCCATTAACAAACTAATTCCGTGCGAGCCCAAATCGGCCATGGCACCACCATCGGGCGCCGGAGTTAAACGGGTTACTCGCTTTTCGCGGTAAGCCGGCTGTAAATAATCGCCGTGGTAATATTTCAAATCAAAATGAATGGGTTTCCCCAGTTCTCCTGAATTCCAGAATTTCAGGGCTTCGCGCACCGACGAAGTTTGCAGATACTGAAATCCGACCTGTATTTTTACTTTCCCACCCGACTTCCGGAGCAACTTTTTCATTGCTTCCTCTTCCTCCACTGAAGAACAAACCGGTTTCTCAAGGTAAATGAATTTTATATTTGCCATTTGAAGAGCCAGTTGAAAATGTTCAAAATGAACTTTGTTCGGCCCCAAAATAAAAACCGCATCAATATTTTTGTTTTTGGCAAATTCTTCTACTGATTCGGCTTTGTTAAACCCAAATGTGCGGGCAAATTTTTCGCGGCTTTCCTGCGTGGCAGATGCTACCGATTCAAAAATCAACTCAGGCACTTCGCTGTAATAATATTTTAATGCCTGAATGGAATAGGCGTGCGCCCTGGCAATTCCTCCGGCTCCTAAAAATCCGATATGTATTTTTTGCATGACCTCCAATCAATTTTCAGCCAAAAATACAATTTTGGATTTAATTACGCAGGGTACTTTCAAAAAGTAAAAAAGGATGACATCGTTTCAACTGATGCCATCCTTTGTAAAGTTGTTTTTGCCTGCTTGTTTTATTTCAGCCACTTATCGAGCCAGTTAAAGAAAACGCGCTGCCATAAAATTCCGTTTTGTGGTTGCAGCACCCAGTGGTTTTCCCCGGGGAAATACAAAAATTCAGCAGGAATATCACGTAAAACTGCCGCATTAAAAGCCGCCATTCCCTGTCCGGTTGGCACACGGTAATCTTTTTCACCCTGAACAATTAAAATCGGAGTATCCCAGTTCTGAATATATTTATGCGGTGAAAAACCAAATGAACGCTGGGCGGCAGCATTGGTAGTATCCCAGAAAGGACCACCCAAATCCCAGTTAACAAACCACATTTCCTCGGTGGTGAGGTACATTTGTTCGAAATTAAAAATACCGTCGTGTGCGATAAATGCCTTGAATCGCCCGTTGTGATGTCCGGCCAGATACATCACCGAAAACCCGCCATAACTCGCCCCAACAGCGCCAAGGCGGTTTTCATCCACAAAAGGTTCTTTGGCCATTTCGTCGATGGCCGTTAGAAGATCTTTTATGTTTTGCCCTCCGTAGTCTTTTGAAATCTGTTCATTCCACTCTTGTCCAAAACCCGGCAAGCCCCGCCGGTTGGGAGCTACCACAATATAATCGTTGGCGGCCATCATCTGGAAATTCCAGCGGTACGACCAAAACTGGCTGACTGTTCCCTGCGGCCCTCCCTGGTTGTACAGCAGGGCCGGGTATTTTTTGTCCGGATCAAAATGAGGCGGATAAATAACCCACACCAGCATTTCCTTTCCATCGGTGGTCTTCATCCAACGTTCTTCTACTTTTCCCATGGTAAGCTGGTCAAGAATTCCCTT
>JAFGDX010000095.1 GCA_016931875.1 Prolixibacteraceae bacterium | reverse complement strand
GTTTTTATTAATCCGAATAATTGTCTTATTTTCGCTGAATTGTTTATTTACATGAGATCGTATGTGGCTAAGGGTTTCCAGCATTATCCTTCGGAATAAAATTCTTTTACTGATTGTTTTGGCCGTAATAACCGTGTTTTTGGGTTACCACGCCCAAAAAGTTGAAATGTCGTATGAACATTCGTCATTGCTGCCCAAAAAGGATCAGGCGTACAAAGATTACCAGAAGTTTGTTGAAATATTTGGAGAAGAAGGAAACCTGATTGTTATCGGGACCCGGGATTCCGCTTTTTTTACCCTCGAACATTTTACCCGCTGGCAGCGACTGTGTAAAGAACTGACTGATATTGACGGAGTTGAGAACCTGATTTCAGTTTCAAACACATACAACCTGGTAAAAAATACCGAAGAAAAACGTTTTGAAATTGAACAATTATTTCCGGACACGGTATCATCGCAGGAAGAACTGGATAAATATGCTGAGACATTAGAAAGCCTGCCGTTTTATGACAAACTTCTTTACAACAAGGAAACCGATTCGTATTTGCTGGCCATTACCGTAAACAAGGAAAAAATGAAATCGAAAGAGCGCGAAAATCTGGTTCGCTCTATTCAAAAAGTAAGTCAGCAATTTGAGAAAGATGAGAATGTAAAACTGCATTACTCGGGCCTGCCTTATATTCGGGTAGTCAATTCCATTCAAATAAAAAAAGAACTGTACTTTTTTAGCGGGTTGGCGCTGGCCATTTGCATCGTTGTTTTGTTCTTTTTCTTCCGTTCATTTAAAGCCGTATTTTTTCCGGTGTTAATTGTTCTTATCGGGGTAATCTGGGCGTTGGGAATGTTGTCGCTGTTTGGTTTTAAAATTACATTGCTCACGGGAATGATTCCTCCTTTGCTGATTGTAATTGGCATTCCGAACAGCATTTACATGCTCAACAAGTTTCATCATGAATATGTAAGCCACGGAAATAAAATAAAGGCGCTTCAACGGGTAATCATAAAAATCGGGAATGCAACATTTCTGACCAACCTTACAACCGCATCAGGTTTTGCCACATTTGTTATTGTAAAAAGTAATCTTTTGAAGGAGTTTGGAATTATTGCCTCGCTGAATATAATGGGGCTTTTTGTGCTTTCGTTGTTGCTGATTCCAATCATTTTCAGTTTTATCGGGCCTCCGTCTTCAAAACATGTGAGGCATTTGAAAAATAAATTTATATCCCGAATAATTGATCGCCTCATTTATATCACCCAAAACTACCGGAAAACAGTTTATATAACCACTGTTGTTATTCTGGCAGCCGGGGTTTACGGAATCACTCTTATAAAAACTTCGGGGTATATGGTTGATGATATTCCTACGGACGACCCGATATACATTGATTTAAAATTTTTTGAAAGCAATTTTGAGGGGTTGATGCCGCTGGAAATAATGATTGACACCAAAAAACCAAAAGGGGTGATGCAACTGGCTACTTTCAATAAGATTGACCAACTGGAAACACAATTGAAAAGATACCCCGAACTTTCATCATCCCTCTCGTTAATGAATCTGCTTAAATTTTCCAAACAGGCTTTTTACAACGGAAGAGAAAGATATTACAGCTTGCCCAATAACCGCGAAAAGAATTTTATTCTTCAGTATGCGCAAACCGGGGAAGAAAACGCAAATCTTTTGCATTCGTTTATGGACAGTGCGCAACAAATAACCCGGGTGAGTATTCGAATGAAGGATGTGGGAACAAATCGGATGGAGGAACTTTACGCCGATTTTCATGCGGATATTGATTCCATTTTTACGTCGGATAATTACGATGTTACGGTAACCGGTTCAAGTGTTACCGCTTTCAAGGGAACACAATACCTGCTGAAAAATTTATTTCAAAGTCTGGCACTGGCTGTATTTCTGATTTCGGGTTTTATGGCCATTATGTTCTCGTCGTGGAGAATGGTGATTATGTCCTTAATTCCCAATGTAATCCCTTTGATTTTTACTGCCGCAATCATGGGTTTTGTTGATATTCCCATAAAAGCTTCCACCATTCTGGTGTTTAGTATTGCATTTGGTATTTCGGTTGATAATACGATTCACTTTCTGGCCAAATACCGGCAGGAGTTAAATGCAACCGGCTGGGATATTGGAAAATCAGTGGTACTGGCTTTAAAAGAAACAGGGGTGAGCATGCTTTACACATCGGTAGTTCTTTTTTTTGGATTCGGAATTTTTTCACTTTCAAATTTTGGGGGAACCGTTGCGCTGGGCGTGCTTGTTTCCATCGCCTTGCTGGTGGCCGTTACTTCAAATTTAATTTTATTACCTTCGTTACTGGCCAGTTTAGAGAGAGTTACAACAACCCAATCGTTTAAAGAGCCTTTACTCCACATTTACGATGAGGAAGAAGATATTGAACTCGAAGAACTGGAGATTTCGTATAACAAGGATAAGAAGTAACAAACATGTATACATTTGAAGAGTTACTTGAAAAAGTAAATGCCGGAATTCAGAACCGCGCTCAGAAGCTGAACAGAAAAGAGCCGGTAAAACTTTACGAACCCATTGAATACACCCTGGATATGGGAGGAAAACGATTACGTCCGGTACTTGTTCTGCACAGTTACAATTTGTTTTCCGATGAGGTTTCCGATGCCATTCCTGTGGCACTGGGCATCGAGGTTTTTCATAACTTCACCCTGCTTCACGACGACATTATGGATAATGCCGGGATGCGCCGGGGCAGACCAACGGTTCATAAAAAATACAGCGAAAACAGTGCGATTTTATCGGGCGATGCAATGGCTTTTTTAGCTTATGAATATTTGCTTGAAAGTAAAGCGGAACAAATTACCGGGGTGGCCCGGTTGTTTTCAAAAACCGCCATTGAAGTTTGCGAAGGTCAACAGTATGATATGGATTTTGAAACCCGGATGGATGTTACCGAAGCAGAATATCTTGAAATGATTCGGCTGAAAACAGCCGTGTTGCTTGCCTGCAGTTTAAAAAGCGGCGCACTGCTTGCCAATGCTTCCGGTGAGATGGCGGAACAATTGTACGACTTTGGGACGAACCTGGGCATGGCTTTTCAGTTGCAGGACGACATGCTCGATACTTTTGGCAACCAGGAAACGTTTGGGAAAAAAATAGGGGGCGACATACTGGCAAATAAAAAAACCTTTCTTCTGATAAAAGCATTTGAAATGGCAACGGAAAAACAGGCTGCAAAACTTTTGGAATGGACTGGAAAAACCCGGTTTAATCCGGAAGAAAAAATCAGGGAGGTGAAAGCTATTTTCAATCAGATTGGTGTTCAGGAACAAATACAAAAGAAAATTGACCATTTTTATCAGCAATCACGCCAAATACTGACCGAAATAAAATTACCGGAAAACCGGAAGGAACCCCTGAAAAAGCTAAGCGAAAAAATGCTTCAACGTGTTTATTAACAACGTTAAATTTGCCCCAAAAAACAAAGCTTTTAGTTGCAAAAAAGCAAAACAATACTAAATTTGTTGGGCAGTACAAAAACTGATAGTTAAAAAACCGATAAAATATCTAAACATAAATGACTCAAAACATTGGTAAAATCATTCAGGTTATTGGTCCTGTAGTCGATGTTAGTTTCGAAAAAGTTGGCAGCGAACTTCCCCGTATTTATGATGCATTAGAAGTAGTAAGAGAAGGCAAGGATAATTTGATTATCGAATGCCAGCAACACACTGGTGAAAACCAGATTCGTTGTATTGCCATGGATGCAACCGACGGGTTGCGGAGAGGTATGGATGTGCGCCCGCTGGGAAACCCGATTATAATGCCCAAAGGAGAAGCATCACTTGGCCGTTTGCTAAATGTGGTGGGAGATGCAATCGACGGGATGGAGCAATTGCCTAAAGAAGGGTTGAATATACACAACGAACCGCCCAAATATGACGAACTTACCACCGAAACGGAGGTTTTGTACACAGGGATTAAAGTAATCGACCTGATTGAACCTTACGCAAAAGGTGGAAAAATTGGTTTGTTTGGTGGTGCCGGTGTAGGGAAAACAGTTTTGATTCAGGAATTGATTAACAACATTGCACTCGCACATAGCGGTCTTTCCGTATTTGCAGGAGTGGGTGAACGTACCCGCGAAGGAAATGACCTTTTACGTGAGATGATTGAAGCCAACATTGTTGATTATGGTGAAGACTTCAAGGAATCGATGGAAAAAGGAGGCTGGGATCTTTCAAAAGTAGACCCGGAAAAGCTAAAAAAATCAAAACTGGCCATGGTGTTCGGGCAAATGAACGAACCGCCCGGAGCCCGTGCACGCGTAGCATTATCAGGATTAACCATTGCTGAAAGTTTACGTGATGGCGACGGTTCAAAAGGCGGTGGCCGCGATATCCTGTTTTTTGTTGACAATATTTTCCGGTTTACACAGGCAGGTTCCGAAGTTTCGGCACTTTTAGGCAGGATGCCATCGGCGGTAGGTTACCAGCCAACATTGGCCACCGAAATGGGTGTGATGCAGGAACGAATCACATCAACAAAAAATGGGTCAATTACATCAGTTCAGGCGGTTTATGTACCTGCCGATGACCTGACTGACCCCGCGCCTGCAACCACTTTTGCACACCTGGATGCAACCACCGTATTAAGCCGTAAAATTTCAGAACTGGGTATTTATCCGGCCGTGGATCCGCTGGACTCAACTTCGCGAATCCTGACACCCGAAATTGTAGGGCAAGAACATTACCAGTGCGCCCAGGATGTAATTATGTTGCTTCAGCGCTATACCGAATTGCAGGACATTATTGCCATTTTGGGGATGGATGAACTTTCAGAAGAAGATAAACTGGTGGTACACCGTGCACGCCGTGTACAACGTTTCCTTTCGCAACCATTCTTTGTGGCATCGGCATTTACCGGGCTCGAAGGAAAACTGGTTTCTATTGAAGATACCATTAAAGGTTTTAATATGATTATGAACGGGGAAGTGGATAAATATCCCGAAGCCGCATTTAACCTTGTTGGAACGATTGATGAAGCCATTGAAAGAGGGGAACGGATGCTGGCCGATAATTAAACCTGAATTTGCAAATCATGTTGATTGAAATTATTACACCAGACAAAAAAGTTTTTGAAGGAGAGGTAAAACTGGTTCAACTGCCAGGTAGTAAAGGGGGGTTTGAAATTTTAAAAAACCATGCCCCTATTATTTCTACCCTGGAAAAAGGAACGATTAAAGTGGTTGATAATAACGGCCATGAACACCTGTTTGAAGTAGACGGAGGCGTCGTTGAAAATAAAGCAAATAAAATTATTGTCCTGGTTGAATCAGTGTAATCGCATATAAAAAATTACTATATTACCCTGAAGAAATTGCTCTTCGGGGTTTTTTATTTTATGCAGACAATCAAGTACCTGATTATACGATTTAGTTCCATTGGTGATATTGTATTAACAACACCGGTCATTCGCGGATTAAAACAACAGGTGGGGAATGCGGAAATTCATTTTGTAACCAAACAAAAGCATGCTTCCATTGTTCACTCAAATCCGTATGTCGATAAAGTGCATATATTAAAGGAAAATATTAACGAACTGCTTGACGAACTGGAAAAAGAACACCCGGACTATATCATCGATCTTCATCAGAATTTTAGAAGCAACCGGATAAAGAACCGCTTAAAAATTCCGTCGTTTTCGTTTGAAAAACTGAATCTGCAGAAGTTTTTGCTCGTTCAGTTCAAAATTAACCGGCTGCCCGAAAAACACATTGTTGACCGGTATATGGAAACGGTTTCGGTTTTTGATATCAAAAACGATGGACTTGGGCTCGATTTTTTTATTCCCGAAAACGAGCAGTTTGAAACAAAACGGTTGCCCGAATTTTTCCAGGGCGGGTTTTTGGTTTTTGTGATTGCCGGAACCTATTCAACCAAAAAACTTCCGGTTTCAAAAGTTGTGGAAATATGTAACTCTCTTAAATTTCCGGTGATTTTACTTGGCGGAAAAAACGAAATAAAAGCCGCAGGTGAGATTGACTCTCAAACCGGCGAAAATATACACAACCTGGTGGGTAAATTAAGTTTGAATCAGTCGGCGTCGCTGGTGAGAGATGCCCGCCTCGTACTTTCGAACGACACGGGT
>JAFGDX010000555.1 GCA_016931875.1 Prolixibacteraceae bacterium | reverse complement strand
GTTTATGAGTCGGGAATAACGTTAACCGGCACTTTTGACCTTGCCGACTTTAACGCGCTAAAAATTCCGGCCGACCAGGTTTTATGGGAGAAAGCCCGAATTTTGGTTGGCATCAGCGATTTGCGTGGCATCAACGAAAGTGTTTCTTTCAACTGGAACAATCAGCCTTACCAATTTTCGCCGGGAATGGAAAATCCGCTGGTGGGAAACAATGGCATTTCTCTGTTATTACCCCATCTTTCAGAAAACGATTTCCCCGGCAATTTCCGGTTTAACCTTCAGCTAAAAGGTTCCGAATCTCTACAGTTTGCACCGCTGGGCGAAACCACCGAAGTTGTATTGCAATCCACATGGAATGATCCCGGCTTTGAAGGCAACTTTCTTCCTGCCACACGAAATGTAACCAGCGATGGTTTTACGGCACAATGGAAAATCCTGAATTTTAACCGCAATTTTCCACAGGAATGGAAAAACGATGAATACAAAATAAGTGATGCCGACTTTGGGGTAAAACTCGTAACTGTGGCCGATCATTATCAAAAAAGTTCGCGCACCGCCAAATATGCCATCCTGGTTATTCTGTTTACATTCCTCTCCTTTTTTCTGAACGAAATAATCACAAAACAAAAAGTTCATCCGTTTCAGTACATTCTGGTCGGATTTGCGGTGCTGGTTTTTTACCTGCTTCTGCTTTCCATTTCGGAACAGCTGGGATTCAATCTGGCGTACCTGATTTCGGCTTTAGCGGTAATTGTAATGGTATTGGCCTATTCGCGCACCTTCCTGAAAAAATGGCTCAACTCCCTCATTCAAACAATGATACTCACCTTTTCATTTGGTTTTATTTTTGTTCTTATGCAGCTGGAGTCTTACGCGCTACTGGCGGGCAGCATCGGGCTGTTTATTGTATTGGCATTAACCATGTTTTTTACCCGGAAAATCAATTGGTATTCAGAATAAATAATTCTGACCACACAACGAAAGTCAGCAATACCTTTTCAAAGTTGGCAGCTTTGGAAAGGTATTTTTATCTGAAAATCAAACACCTGAAAAACCTTTTTACTCCTGTTCTTTTTGTTTGCTATATTTATCCCTCAAAAAATTATAGAAGATGAAAATCAGACCATTCGAACTCGAGCGATATTTTGCCAAATATGAATTTACATCGAAATATTTATTAAGCAGTTCCGATTGTGAATCATTGTCGCTAAACGAAGTACTGCAAATGACCGATGCCGAAACGCATTATTTGTGGGAAAACCTAAAGCTGGGCTACACTGAATCTACCGGGCACCCGAAATTAAAAGAGGAGATTGTGAGATTGCACACCTCCATTTCTCCCGGTGAAATAAATGTGCTGGTTCCCGAAGAGGGAATTTTTGTGGCGATGAATTGTTTGCTTGAAAAAAGCGACCATGTGATTTCCACCTTCCCCGGCTACCAGTCGTTGTTTGAAATTGCCCATTCGCTGGGCTGCGAAGTTTCAAAATGGACACCTGAAAACAATAACGGCTGGCAGTTTGATGTGGAAAAACTAAAGGCGCTGGTTCAGAAAAATACAAAACTGATTGTAATTAATTTCCCGCACAACCCTACCGGGGCAACCATTTCAGAAAAAGATTTACTCGAAATTATTGCGTTATGCCGCCAAAACAACATCCTTCTGTTTTCCGACGAAATGTACCGGTTTCTGGAATACAATCCCAATGACAGGCTTCCGTCTGCATCTGATTTGTACGAAAATGCCGTTTCACTTTCCGGACTTTCAAAAAGTTTTGCACTGCCCGGTCTGCGTATTGGCTGGCTCACTTCAAAAAATAAAAAACTGATGCAGGAATTCGCATTGTTTAAAGATTATACTACCATTTGCAACAATGCCCCCGGCGAAATACTCTCGATAATTGCCTTGCAAAACAAGGAAAAGATATTCAGCAGGAACCTGAAAATTATTTCGGAAAACCTGGAAACACTCAACTCCTTTTTCAAAAAATACAATTCACTGTTTGAATGGGAAACTCCGAAAGCCGGGCCAATTGCTTTTCCTGAATTAAAATCAGAAATCGGCATTCAACAGTTTTGCCTTGATTTGGCTGAGCAGAAAAGTGTAATGCTTCTGCCCTCTTCTGTGTACGGTTTTCCCGGAAATTACTTCAGGATAGGTTTTGCCCGGAAAAATATGAAGGAGGCCCTTGAAAAACTGGAAGAGTTTATTTTGATGGACTAAATCTCTTCATCTGGTATGTTTTTCATCTTTCCCATGGTTTAATGCACATTATAAAAAGCAAATACAAAAAATAAACCCGGAAAGAATGTTATTAAAGTTCATCTATATTTTGACCCAAACCAGTTAAAACTCTTTTTCACCAAATTCGCTGGAAGGAAGTTTTAATTTCCCGTTTTTCCAGTTGAAGTTGTAAGTTATATTCAGAACCACAAAATCGGTTTCGTAAATATAATTGGTGGTGGTATAAAAATGTTCGCCCCATGTTGATATGCGCTGACGATGCGATTGTTCCATTCCCAAATCGATGTTTTGCCACTGAACGCTAAGTGCGAGGCGGTTGTCCAGAAAATTCTTTTTTAACGACAGATTGGGTATGAGATATCTAGAATCTTCGCCCTGGGCAGTGGGGCGTTTTGACAAATAATTGACATTGGCTTGCAAACTCAGTGTTTGCGACAAATAAAATGTGGTATTCCCGTTGATGGAATACACCCATCCTGAATTATCGATATCCACGGGCGGAGCATCAAAAATTACAAGGCTGCCTTTATACGATTGGTAAAAAACATTGCTTCCAAAATAAAAGTCCCACCATTTAGTCAAATGCAAATCGGCTCCCAGTTCGGCGCCAACCAGCCGGCCTTTTTCAATATTGGTGTAAACCCGGTTTAAAATAGTGTCGGCATAAATGTTGTTAAC
>JAFGDX010000554.1 GCA_016931875.1 Prolixibacteraceae bacterium | reverse complement strand
CCGATGTAACTGAACGCGGAATTTGCTGGAGTACTTCGTCAACACCTGAAATTACCGACAACAAGGTTGCAGCCGGAAATGGCGTTGGTAGTTTCTCGGCCACAATAAACGATCTTGAACCAAATAAAACCTACTATGCACGAGTGTACGCCATAAACGAAAAAGGTATTGTTTACGGTAAGGAAATCGTTTTTAAAACCCCTTTTGAAATCGGATTGTTTACTGACACAAGAGACGGACATGCATACAAAACCGTCAAAATTGGCCATCAGCTATGGTTGGCCGAAAACCTGGCCTATTTGCCCAATCTTACCGTCCCCGGTACCGGTTCAGATTCTGTTGCCTATAATTATGTATACAATCAAACTTCATGCGGATGCCTCGGGAAAGCACGCGCCAACGAAAACTACAAAACATACGGAACACTTTACAACTGGACGGCAGCGCAAAAAGTTTGCCCAAGCGGCTGGCATTTACCCGACAACAATGAGTGGGAAGAACTGGCAAACTACATTAGCGACGATATGGGGGAACTCCCGAATAACGACGGAAACTGGCAGCTTTTAGGTGAAATTCTAAAAAGCGAAGACCTTTGGGAAAATGATGGAAACGGAACCGATGACTATGGTTTTAGCGCGCTGCCGGGAGGAATCCGTGACAGCGATTCAGGAGAATTTATCGGATTGACTTTTGAAGGCGTTTTCTGGTCCTCCTCCGAAACAGATTCAAATCATGCTTTTTGCAGGAGCCTGAACAACCAGGAATCAATATTTTTTTCATCTTCAAAACAAAAAGCATCGGGTTTTAGTGTACGTTGTGTAAAAGACTGACATTTAAATTTTACTCATATCCCCGGTTACCTTTTCAAAAAAGCAATTATATTCGTAGCGCCATCATTCTAAACAAGCGGTACAATGTCTGAAAATGCCCATTTTATCTTTTCTAAAATTACAATATTATTGGCTTTTATTCTATCCGCCCTGTGGCTGTCTTTTCCGGTTTCGGCCCAAACTGTTTTCGGAAAGATTACAAACACACAGAATGAGCCTGTTCCGTATGCCACCATTTTTGTGTCAGAAACAAGAGAGGGTACCATTTCAAACGTCAACGGAGATTATTCACTCAAGCTCCAAAAAGGCCCCTATCATTTTACGGTTCGTTCGCTGGGGTACCTTCAAATTGAGCAGAAAATTGACCTGATTACCGATTCATTGCGTTTTGATATTGTTTTGCAGCCACAGGAATACCAGATTAAAGAAGTGAAAGTTTTTCCGGGAAAAGAAGACCCGGCGTATTTTATTATCAGGAAAGCAATGGCAAATGCGGCTTATTTCCGGGGAAAAAATAAACATTACGAAGCCGACTTGTATATCAAAAGCAATTTCACCTTCACAAACATTCCCAAATTGTACCAAAACCAGGTGGTTGTAAACGACACAAAACTAAAAGATGCTTTTAAGGAAGACGTAACGTATGTTATTGAGTCGCAAAACAAAATAACATATAATTATCCGGATTCCTACAAGCAGGAAGTGATAAGCAAACGGTCGTCGCTTTCAGGTTTCGACGAGCCTCCCATTATGGGTTTAATGACCTCCACTTTTTATGAAGAACGCCCCAACGGGGTAATTTCACCTCTTTCGGCCACGGCTTTAAACCATTATAATTACAAATATGAAGGATTTATTACCGTGGGAAAATTCGACATATTCAAAATTAAGGTCGAACCCAAACGAAAAAGCGACGAGCTGGTTTCGGGAACCATTTATATTGTTGACCAACTGTGGTGCATTTACAACATAGATTTTAATGCGCGTATTGAGTTTTTCAGCTACCGCATTCAACAACAGTACGAAAATATTGGCAATGAAAACTGGATGCCGGTTTCGCATATTATTCAGGGCGACTTTGCTTTGCTGGGCCTGAAAGGCAAATTTTACTACGGTGCTACTTTGAAATACAATTTGGTGGAAGAGAACGATTTGATTTCACTCCCTAAAATAA
Organism: Prolixibacteraceae bacterium; assembly: GCA_016931875.1. Classification (GTDB taxonomy): domain Bacteria; phylum Bacteroidota; class Bacteroidia; order Bacteroidales; family Prolixibacteraceae; genus Draconibacterium. Next base: position 4,206 of record JAFGDX010000554.1, on the reverse strand, counting down.
CAACAGCAGAGGAAGATGCACCGAAAAAAATAACCAATACAAAAGAAATCGACTTGCGAAAGGAAGTGTCCCGAATAAATGCAAAAGAAGAACTTACCAACCAGGATGTTCGGAAAGTGGCCCGGCTAAACCGCAAAATTTTAAAGCAACAGTACCGCGATTCTACATTTACTTCTGATGTTGACAATAATTATAAAATTGAAGAACCCAAAGACACACTGGCCGCTGAACCATTTCTGTGGGATTCGCTGAGGACCATTCCGCTCACCCCGGCTGAAATCAGAAGTTACGAAATCCGGGACTCACTGGCTGCCATGGAAAAAAGAGAAAGCGGCACAAAAAAACGCATGTCGGTTGAAAATTCAGTGGTAATGAAAATTCTTAACGGTTACCCTGATATGTACAAAGATTCGACCATCCGTGTCAGCTACTCCGGTTTAATTTCGGCTGCGAATGCCGACTATAACGCGGTGGACGGCTACAAATACAAACAGTCGTTTCACATTTTTGCCGGTTTGGATTCAGGTAAAACCATCAGCGTCACCCCTGAAATGGGTTATGCTTTTAACCGGAAAGCGCTTTTTTGGTCGGTGGAAACCCGGTTTCAGAATCTGCTGCTAAAAAACAACCAGCTGGAAATTTCAACGGGCAAAAAAAGCCGCGATTTTAAATTTGAAAACCATGGAATCGACCCAAATCTGAATTCAGTGAGCACATGGTTTTTTGGTGAAAATTACATGAAATTGTATGAAACCGGGTTTTTCAGAATTAACACAACGCAAAAAACATTTAAAAATCTGTATTTCAGCGCACTGATTAATTATAACCATTTTTCGTCACTTGAAAATAACGCAGGTTACACGCTGTCGGATAAAAAGGAATATTCACCCAATATTCCCAAAGGTTTGTTTGCCGGCAGCCCGGCCCTGCAACAACAAAAAAGCTGGATTGCCGGGCTTGGGATGAATTACCGGAAAAACCAAAACAAACCCTGGTTGCAAACCTCTGCTTTTCTTATGATTTCGGATTTTTACAACATACAACTGTCGTATAAACAGGGAATAAAAGGGTTTTTGAATTCTGTCTCCGACTTTAATCAGGTTGATTTTAAATTCCGGCAGCAGGCCAACCTATCCCCTGCTTCGGGAATCGACTGGCACATGAATGCCGGATACTTTTTTCGTGCCGGCCAGTTGCATTTTTCACAATTTAAACATTTTAAAACCTCGGAAATTGTTGTCCCTTTTCAAACCTTCACACACACCTTCCAACTGTTAAATGATTACGAATTCAGCACCAGCGACAAATATATAAATGCCGGGTTCGAATACCGAACTGAATATTTATTCATGCGCTATATATCGTTGTTTAACAAACGCACCTGGAGCGAAAGTTTACATTTGAATTATCTCGCCACACCTGTTTTAAACAAGTACTGGGAGGCCGGGTACAGTTTAAACAATGTGTTTTTTGTTGGAAATCTTGGTATTTTTGCCGGGTTTAAAGGCAGTAATTTTGAAAGCTTCGCGCTTAAGTTTTCTATTTCAGCGATGTAATATTACACCGGAATTTGCCAAATCTTTAAAAAAAGATAAATTAGCGTCTTCCTAAAAAAATAAAAAGAACCACAACGTGAAAATCATAAAAATAAAACTTCACTGGCAAATACTAATTGCACTTATACTGGCGGTACTTTTCGGATATTTTGTACCGGGCGGAATAAAATATGTTGGCTGGATGGGCGACGTATTTTTACGCGCTCTGAAAATGGTGATTATTCCGTTGATTTTTAGTTCCATCATTAGTGGAGTTACCAGCATGGGCGAAGGTAAAAACCTGGGACGGCTGGGGTTAAAAACCATTTCCTACTACCTGGGAACCAGCACATTGGCCATCATTACCGGTTTACTGGTGGTAAATGTGGTAAAACCGGGGATTGGCGTTGAAATGGGCTTTACCCAATCAGTTGAAGATTTAACCGAAAGTGCGGGTTCGGTAAAAGATATTTTTTTCAGGATAATTCCCGACAATGTTGTGGATGCAATGGCGCAGGGGTCGATTCTTTCTGTTATTTTCTTTGCAATAATTTTTGGTTTTTTTATTACCAAAGTGGAACCAAAATATAAGAAATCGCTGACCACTTTTTTTGATGCGGTTTTTGAAGTGATGATGAAAATTACTCTGTTTATAATAAAATTTACTCCGCTCGGAATTTTTGGCATTGTAGCCCGCGAAGTCTCCCAAAACTCGGAACAACTGGCCAGTATTGCCGGAAGCCTTGCCATTTATAGTCTTTGTGTATTTATGGCACTAATGATTCACGCCTTTATTTCCCTGCCCTTAATTGTTCGTTTTGTAGGAAAAGCACGGCCCTTTGCGCACATGAAAAATATGATTACACCGCTGCTGACAGCCTTTTCAACGTCATCGTCGAGTGCAACCCTGCCGTTAACCATGGATGCGCTGGAAAACAACAGCGGGGTTTCAAACAAAATATCAAGCTTTACTTTGCCACTGGGCGCCACCATAAATATGGACGGGACAGCACTTTACGAATGCATTGCCGCCATGTTTATTGCGCAGGTTTATGGCATTGAACTCACCATTGCACAACAGGCCCTGGTAGTGGTAACTGCACTGCTGGCATCGATTGGGGCTGCCGGAATACCCATGGCCGGGCTGGTAATGTTAACGGTGGTTTTAACCGCAGTTGGCCTGCCACTGGAAGGAATCGGTTTAATTTTAGCAGTGGACCGGATTCTGGACATGATACGCACTTCTGTAAATGTATGGAGCGACAGTTGCGGAGCAGTTACCATTGCCCGTTCGGAAAATGAAGAAACCAATGTTGCCATTTAACCTTTTTAATCAGTAAACGGCCTGTTTCTATCTGCAAAATAAAACACTTTGTCTGCAAACAACAGTAGCCGAATTAATTGTATAATTGGCAGAATGTCAGTATTTTTTTCCTGGAAAAAGCTTACCATTGTGTTTGAATTACAATATTGATTCAATGAAAATCTTTAAATACCGGATTTTAAACCACATACTTTTCTGGATATTTATTTATGCCTTTTACACCACCCCGTTTATCCTGTCATATGGTTTTGAATCTGACGCATTTATTAACCTGATTTATTTACCTTTTGATATTCTCACGGTTTATTTTGTAATCGGGTTTCTGATTCCGCAGTTTTTTATAAAAAAACGGAATCTGCCGGTTCTTCTGCTGGGCGTGGTAGTTGCCATTTCGCTGAACATTTTAATTTCAAGGTACATTAATTTTGTGATACAACCCCGGCTTGGTTTTTGGGTAAGCCGGCGCGCAATAACTGTTGAATTGTTTAACTCATTGCTCACCAATTTTATGATTGTGGGAACAGCAGTAGCGCTTAAATTATTTAGTTATTCCACCAAAATACAACTAAACCAATCGGAGCTCGAAAGAAAAACCGTGCAATCGGAACTGGGAATTTTGCGATCGCAGGTAAATCCGCATTTTTTATTTAATGTTTTAAACAACATTGATGCCCTGATTTTTGAAGACAAGGAAAAAGCCTCAAACGCCATTTTTCTGTTGTCAAAAATAATGCGCTATATGTTGCAGGAATCAACCGAAGAGAAGGTGATGCTTGACAAAGAGTTAGCTTACATTAACGATTACCTGGAGCTGGCCAAACTAAGTTTTGAAAATCCCGCATTTCTGAAATTTGAAATTTCCGGTTCTTCCGCCGGAAAACTGATTCCGCCGCTGCTGTTTATTCCTGTCATAGAAAATGCGGTTAAACACTGCAACAAACAGGCAAAATTACCCGGAATTCAAATCTCCTTCAAAATAGAAAATGGTTTTATTGAGTTAAAAACGTCAAACCATGTTAAAAGAAACGACTTTAAACTTCCCGACAACAGTTCGGGAAACGGTTTAAAAAACGTAAAAAAAAGGCTGGAACTGATTTACCGGGAAAATTTCATATTTGATATTAACCGCGATATGGATAAATTTGATGTTTACCTTAAAGTACCGCTGTCATGAAAATGAATTGTATTGCTGTTGACGATGAAATTCTGGCACTCAAAAAAATAAAAAGGTACGCCGAAAAAATTGATTACCTGAACTTACTCGGAACATTCGACAATGCGCTTTCCACATTTTCTTTCCTGAGGGAAAACAAAATAGACCTCATTTTTCTGGACATTCAGATGGAT
>JAFGDX010000553.1 GCA_016931875.1 Prolixibacteraceae bacterium | reverse complement strand
CAGGTTTAAACTTTGATCTCACCGTAAATCCCGATTTTTCGCAGGTTGAAGTTGACGAACAGGTTACCAATCTGACCCTGTTTGACATACGGTTGCCGGAAAAACGACTGTTTTTTCTGGAAAACAGCGATATTTTTGAAGATTTTGGTATTCCTCCCATGCGTCCGTTTTTTTCACGCCGAATTGGGTTGGATGAAGATGGAAATGCCATTCCTATTTTGTTTGGCGCCCGGTTGAGCGGAAATGTGAATAAAGATTTACGCATTGGTTTGATGAATATGCAGACCCGACGGAAGAATGGGTTTCAGGCACAAAATTATACTGCTGCTGCATTTCACAAACAAGTGTTTTCGAGGTCGGTTGTAAAAGGATATATTCACAACCGGCAGGCAACCGGTTCCGATACCTCCAACTATAACCGGAATGCAGGGCTCGAATTTTTATATCGTTCGGCCGACGGAAGATTTCAGAGTTTTCTCGGGTATGCAAAATCGTTTAATCCGGGCGTCAAATCAAAAAATTATTTTTTTAATTCAGGGATTGGCTACGACAACCGCTCGGTTAGTGTTTACACAAATTTTGCGGGAATAGGTGATAATTATGTTGCCGATATGGGTTATTTCCGCGGACAGGAATATTACGATGCAGTGAGGGATACATCTGTAAGAATTGGAATGATCCACTGGTTTACGCGGGGCAGTTATACTTATTACCCTGAAAATAGTTCAAAAATCATATCGCACACACCCGGGTTTCGTATCGTTCGTGATTTGAAATCAGATTTGTCTGCCATAAGTGTTGAAACCGAACTGAACTATTCTGTCAGGTTTGTCAACACCAGCAATTTAACTGCCGCATTCAGTATAAATAATGTAAACCTTCTGTATCCTTACACTTTTACTGATGAGGTACCACTGCCGGCAGAAAACTACAAATACCGGTTTGGAGAAATTACATGGTTCTCGGATATAAGGCGAAGGTTAAGTTTTAATGCCGGAGTATTGTATGGCGGATTTTATAGCGGAACCCGGTACCGGTATCTCCTGGGAGTAAAATACCGGGCACAACCCTGGGGTAATTTTTCATTTATATTTGAACAAAATATGCTTGATTTTCCCGATCCGTACGGAAAAGCAGAGTTGTTGCTGATTACCCCGAGAATTGATATTAATTTTTCAAAGGAATTGTTTTGGACCACCTTTATGCAGTATGACACCCAGGGCGATAACTTCAATATAAACAGCCGTTTACAGTGGAGATTTCAACCCATGTCGGATATCTACCTTGTATACACTGATAATTATTCTGTTGATAAACGAATCCCCAAAAACAGGGCTTTGGTTTTAAAGGTAAATTACTGGCTGAATCTTTAGTATTTTGAAAGCCGGGTAAATTTACTATATTTTTTTGATCACCGACTTATCTTTACAGTTTTCAAGCATTTGAATACTGGTTAGCCTGAACAACGGATGTTTAAAGGCAGGCGCAATTTCAGCAAGCGGAACCAACACAAACAATCGTTTTGAGATGTGCGGATGCGGAATTATCAGGGTTTCCGATTCCAGAAAATCATCATCATAATAAAGAATATCAATATCCATCTCGCGTGAATTGTATCGCTCCGCTTTTCGTTCCCTGCCAAAATTACTTTCAATGGTGTGAATATTGTCCAAAATTTCCTGTGGCGATTGTTCCGTTTCGACAAGCAAAACCTGGTTCCAGAAATTATCTTCGGCATGAAAACCCCAGGGCGGAGTTTCATATATGGATGAAGCCTGAACCACCTTCCCAAGCTTGTCTTCAATCAAACGAATTACTTTTCCAAAGTTTTCATTTTTATTTCCCAGATTCCCACCGATTCCCAAAAAAACCTTGTGCATAAACTCCTTTAATTTGTAACTTTCCAAATGTTCTTTTTACCAATAACTAAAATATAAAGGTAACGAAAACAATTTTGCATTTGAATTATGCATGAATCACTTATATTCGAAAATTAAAACAGAGGCAAAATCATCTGAAGAAATATTAAAATTTTACCCATATGAAAGAATTTTTCAAATACGTAATGGCAACCGTTGTCGGGATTATTGCGGTTTCCATCATTGGTTTTTTTCTCCTGTTTATGGTCGTTGGCGTACTGATATCATCAACCGAAAAGCAGGTCAGTGTTCAAAACAATTCGATGCTGGTCATTCCGCTCGACCGGCAGATTGTTGACCGAAACCCCAACGACCCTTTTGAGGATTTGGAAATCCCGGGTTTTGAAACCATAAAAACGGTGGGGCTCGATGATATTAAAAAGTCGCTTGACAAAGCAGTGGACGATGAGCGGATAAAAGGCGTTTACCTGAAACTCGGGGCTGCGGGAGGAGGAATGGCTTCGATAGAAGAGATAAGGAGCATGGTGATCGATTTTAAGGAAAAAAGCGACAAACCGGTGTATGCCTATGGCGACAGTTACGACCAAAAATCGTATTATCTGGCTACGGTGGCCGACCAGATTGTGGTTCACCCGCTGGGCTCGGTCGATTTCAGGGGGCTGGGCGGCGAAATGATGTTCTACAAAAACACACTTGAAAAAGTGGGTGTTGAAATCCAGGTTATTCGTGGCCCCAACAACAAATTTAAAGCCGCGGTAGAACCCTTTATGCTGGAGAAAATGAGCGACGAGAACCGTGAACAACAGCTTATTTATATGTCGAGCCTCTGGAATCACTTGCTCAAAGGGATTTCCGAAACCCGGAATATAACGGTGGAAGAATTAAATGCACTTGCCGACGAGGTTCAGACTTTTAAACAAGGCAGCGAAATGGTTGCAGCCGGCCTGGTGGATGGTGCCAAATACAAGGACGAAGTTCTGGACGATCTTCGTGAAATTACCGGAATCAGCACCGGCAAAGGTATTCCAATCGTCAGTGTAACCGACTATGCCGATGCACCGGTAAAAGGCCTGTCGGAAAAATACAGCCGGAATAAAATTGCCGTGATTTATGCCAGCGGCGATATTGGAATGTCGATGGGTGGTGAAGCCATTATCGGTGACGAAATTGGCCGCGAAATCCGCAAGGTGCGCCAGGACAGCACCTACAAAGCGATTGTTTTGAGAGTGAACTCACCCGGGGGCGCAGTTTTCGATTCGGAAGTGATTTGGCGCGAAGCCAAACTGGCCGCCGAAGAAAAAACACTGGTGGTTTCGTTTGGCGATGTGGCAGCCTCGGGCGGATATTATATTTCGTGTGCTGCCGATAAAATTGTTGCACAGCCCAACACCATTACCGGTTCTATTGGTATTTTCGGCACCATTCCCAATTTTGGTGAGTTGCTGAATGACAAACTTGGCATTACCACCGACGTGGTAAAAACCAACAAAAACTCCGACCTGTTAACGCTTACCCGTCCGTTAACCGCGCATGAACGGATGTTGCTCGAAAATTATATTGCACAGGGCTACGACACCTTCCTGGCTCATGTGGCCGAAGGACGCGGAATGACCAAAGAAGAGGTGGATGCCATTGGCCAGGGCCGCGTGTGGAGCGGCGAAAATGCAAAAGAAATCGGGTTGATTGATGAGTTTGGCGGATTGGAGGATGCCATTGAACTGGCGGCCGAAATTGCCGGTGTGGAAGAATACAGGACCGTTGCACTGCCTTCCCTGCCCGACCCGTTTGAGCAACTTTTTAAAACCGGAACCGATAACCTGCGTGTCCGGTTTCTTAAAAACCAACTGGGTGATAAATACCGTTACTTTGAATACTGGAAAAAAGCCACCAGTTTTAACGGAATTTTTGCGCGCATGCCTTATGATATTGATGTGAACTGATAAATTTTTAAAACCATACATTTTCCCAAAGGGTCGCCCTTTGGGAAAATGTATGCTCAGTCGGTCAGTATTCTTTTTGCCCTTTCAATCAGGTCCTCAAGGTCATATTTTTCCTGAATAGATTCTTTGCCCACATTCAGCGTCATCTTTACATGTTTAATAATTGCTTTTTTGTGGGTTTCTTTTTTTGCAAAATCATGAATAATCAGCAAAACTTCCATTAACCGGATTATCACAGCCGGACTTCCGGCCGAGAACTGTCGTATTTGATTGAATGCAGCGTCCAGAACCCCCTCAAAATCTATGGTATCGGCAATTATCCGTATTTCTTTATTATCGTCAACCCGGAATTTTGAAGGGAATTTTGTCTGCGCAAGGTAACACATGGTTGCAGTTAAATTATCGATACAGGCAATTGCCGTGTATGGGTCGTTAACCCCGGGAGAAAGTGCCCGTGCTGCAATTTCAACCATTTGATGGATGGAGAATTCAAGGTCTTGATGAGCCGTTTTTGTTTTGCCGACAACAAACTGATAAGGAATCTTTTCCAACTTATCTTCTTCTACTTTTTCGTTTGAATACAATTTCCCTATTTCCTGCCCTTCTACCAGGTAATCTCCCGGCCTGTAATTTAACTCAAGTAAGGCATTTAAATCTGTCACAATATGCAAAACGGATTCACTGTCAACGTATTGCAAATAACCGCTCCGGGGACTTTTTACTGAAGCCGTTTGTTTATAAGCAGATTTAATATCATCAATATACAGGTCGTTTTCTGTTTCGGGTTCATCTCCCATAGTTTCGGGAAACAGGATTCGTACCTGTTTTGAAATAAAAGCTGAAATATCGGAAATAACATTGTCGGCCTGAATACTGACTGCAATTTGGTGAATAAAAACTATCAGTAAAATAATATTTCCAACGGCTGCAAGAATTGCCACCAGGATAGAAAATGACGGAATAAAAGTAAAGTGATTATTTTCTTGTACGGAGTTTAATACAATAAGACAGTACAAATAAGTTGAAATATATGAACCCAGTACAATTTGATTCAGCCTGACATACATGAAGTTTTTTATGAGCCTGGGTCCTAATTGGGAAGAAGCCAGCGTTAAGGCCACCAGCGTAACCGAAAACACTGTTCCGGCCACACCAATCATTGCTCCCGATATTGTTGACAAAATACTGCGGGCAGAATCTACGCTGTTTACAAAAAAGAAGCGGCCCGGTCCATCCAGCGAAAATGTAAGAATGTGATCGATATAAACAAATCCAATTGAAAACAGGATTGAACAAAAAATGATAAGCACCGGAATAAACCAAAAAGTTGCCTTTAATTCATTCCAAAAAAACAGTAGCTTTTTCATCTGTTTAAATTTTTAATTTTTTAAGGCAACAGATGGAATTCGCATAAGATTTAATCATGCCGTTTGGTTTGAATTCCATTCTCATGCTCATTTTATACATTAAAACGATATGGTTATACCCAGGTTTACATCATGATACAACTTATCAATCGGAACCACCGGCTTTGAATCGTAAATGGTTTGATAGAGAATTGTAAAGCCAAAATACTGACTGATATTGTATGTTAATTCGGTGCTGCTTGCCAGGCGGTGACTAACCGGTTCCACGCCAAGTGTTGGTTGATAATACATGCTCAGGTCCAAATCGAACATTTCGCCAAATTCTTTTTTAAAACTCAGATACGAAGCTCCGCGGAATTGTTGTGCTTCAATCGCTTTGGCACCAGGCGGAATAAATGTTGAATCTGCAACACCCGAATAGTTCCACTTTTCATATTCGTATAAGGCCCCCAGGCCAGCGTAAATTCCAATATCAGGTTTTACAAAAATTCTCCACCTGAGGTATGCGCCGCCAGCGTATTTCCGATCCAGGCCTCTTATTTCCTGCCAATGCATTTGGGCAAATGGTTCTATGGCAATTTTTTTATTCTGAATATTTCGGTATTCCGCATAAATATATCCTCCGCTCATCAGGTTTTCTTTCCCATAAATTGCATACTCCAGTTTATTGGCAAATGTAAAAGCGTGGTTATTTAAACGAAAGGTAATATCAGCCGTGTTGGCTATTTCAACGAATTCCTTCTTTACATTTCTGTATCGGAAACTCGGCATAAAACTTCCTTTTATGGTTTTTGTTGAGTCTAATATTACGTTAAAGTTCTCGGTGTGTAATACCTGGGCATTCGGGGAATTACTAAAAACGGAAAGCAGAAAAACCAGCATTAAAACAGAATTTCTCATGTCAAAAAATTATTAATTGGTAAATCCTCATTTTTTTTTCGGAAATCTCATCAATTTTCTGAATTGTTTTTGCCTTAAAAACCT
>JAFGDX010000552.1 GCA_016931875.1 Prolixibacteraceae bacterium | reverse complement strand
CTTACACACAACACCTGCGCGGTGGGAATGATTATTGACAAACTGGGCAGCAAAGACCTCCCTTCGCGGATAACAGATACCGACAAAAAAACCATCGCTCTCGGAAAATCGCTGGTAACGCCGGAAGAACGCCGGAAAAAACTCAACCAGAAAGGGGAAACCATCTGGATAACGGGATTGCATGGTTCCGGGAAAAATGAACTCGCTTTCAGCCTCGAAAAAAAGCTGTTTGAAAACGGCGCCACCGCAGTTTTGCTCGATGGCAGCTCGCTCCGGATGGGACTGAACAAGGAACTTGATTTCTCGCCCGCCGACCGCGCCGAACACCTGCGCCGTGTGGCACATATCAGTAAAATGCTCAACGACCAGGGAATCATTACCATCTGCTCGTTTATTTCGAGGAATGATTCTCTTCGGAAACAAATTGCACAAATCATTGGCCAGGAACGTTTCCACCTGCTGTACATGGATGCCACGCTTGATTATTGCAAACAAAACAAACCCGAGCTTTACCAAATGGCTGAAAAAGATGAAATTGAAAATCTGCCGGGAGTAGATTTGGAATATGAAAAACCGGAAAATGCACACCTGGTTTTCAAACCTGAAGAGAATGAAATCAACATCGACCGGATACTGGATTATCTTTCAGCAAATAAAATTTTCCCGGCTCACTAATCCGACAAATAATCAGAATGAAAATATTAGTCACAGGAACCGCAGGATTCATCGGATTTCACCTCGCAAATAAATTGCTTGAACAGGGAATGGAAGTGGTAGGAATCGACAATATCAACAACTACTACTCCACCGACCTGAAATTTGCCCGGTTAAAAGAAGCCGGTATTTCTGACGACGCAAAAAACCGGAACCAAAAAGTAATCAGCATAAAAAACCCAAACTACTCGTTTTACAGGATGAACCTGGAAGACCGGGAAGAAATCAACCGGCTATTTGAAAACGAAAAGTTTGATTTGGTTTGCAACCTGGCTGCCCAGGCGGGTGTGCGCTACAGCATCGAAAATCCGCACGCGTATATTCAGAGCAACCTGGTTGGCTTTGCAAACATTCTGGAAGCCTGCCGCCACAACAGCATAAAACACCTTGTGTATGCCAGCTCGTCGAGCGTGTACGGCAACAGCCCAAAAATGCCGCTTACCACAACCGATTTGGTGGACAACCCAATCAGTTTGTATGCTGCCACCAAAAAAAGCAACGAACTGATGGCGCACACGTACAGCCATTTGTACGGAATTCCCACTACCGGGCTCCGCTTTTTTACGGTTTATGGCCCCTGGGGGCGCCCCGATATGGCCTACTTTTCATTCACCAAAAATATTCTGGAAGGAAAACCCATCAAAATATTCAATCACGGCGATTTGTACCGCGACTTTACCTACATCGACGATATTGTGGAAGGAGTGGTGAAAATTCTTATGCATTCCCCTGCAACCACAAATTTTTCTCCCTCTCAGGAGAAACCGGAGGGCAGGGAGGTAAAACAGCCGCAAGCCGCAAGCTACAAGCCGCAAGTGCCGTACAAACTGTACAATATCGGAAATTCCAGTCCGGTGAAACTGCTCGATTTTATCGAAACCATTGAAAATGCATTGGGGAAAAAAGCCAAAAAAGAATACCTTGACATGCAGCCCGGCGATGTATACAAAACCTTTGCCGATGTAAGCAGCCTGAAAAAAGATTTTGGCTATTCGCCGGATACTCCGCTAAAAAAAGGAATCGGCGAGTTTGTAAAGTGGTACAATTGGTTTTACCAATAATCCAGTTATGATAAAATTGCAGGAGCATTCAACCAAAATGAACAATAAACTTCTCACAAAGGTTTCTTATTTTTGAAAATAGAATCCGATTACCAAAGCCAATTAAAAATGAACACTAAACATCTAACAAAACTGTGTTATTTTTTGATAGCAACACTTGTTTTTATTTCCTGCTCAAAAGATGAAGAAGTTAAAACTGATGGTGAGCTGATAGGAAAGCAAATCCGGCAACTTATTACAGAGGAAAATATTTTGCTGGTGAGAACCTATTTGGTAGATTATCTAAATAACAACCCTGTGTATCTGGCCGATGAAGAAGAAACAGGTTTTTTTGAAATTGACGGGCAAATCATAAAGGTTAACCAAACCTATTACAACTTAAACAAACTTCTGAAATACCGGATCGATACAAGCAGTGATACAGATGTATTATCCCTGTATTTTGACGGATATCAATAGCCTCCTTGCTTGCTTTAACGATGGTATTCCGATTTTAAAAAAATGCCCGAAAATACCTTCTGCCAAAAACCTGGCTTGGTTTCACTTAAAACCACGCGTGATCTTCCTTAAAACCTAACGTGGTTTTGATCGAAACCACACGTGATCCTGGCCCAAACCTAACGTGGTTTTTACCCAAACCTAACGTGGTTTTCAACAGAGGCCTTTTCTCATCCTTCCGGAGAATAAAAAGCGCTCTTTCAGTTCATTTGGAAATTATGTTTATTTTACCGGAAGGAAGGCCAATCTTTCGTCTCTTGTTCCATGAAGTTAAAAAAAATGGCAGGCCTGTAAGCCGGGTTCTGTATTCCTGACCTTGTAAAAACAATGGCCAGAAACCTTTATCATTTATCTTGCCGTGACATCGCTGCCACGGTCCTGCAGCCTACCCCTCCTGGTATCCTTGTGCGAAGAGAAACAGAGCGGACCACTCCGCTGGCCGCAACAGCGGCAACAACCAGGATATATTTGGCTTTGCAACCCGTGAGACATACGGCTGATGATGTTGCCATCACCACCGGTGCGCTTTTACCGCACCTTTTCACCCGTTCCCCGTAATGAACGCGTCAAAACAGGGTGGTTCTTTTCTGTTACGTTGCTATCCCCTTTCAAAGATCTTCCCGCTAGGAAGCACGGTGTCCTGTGTTGCCCGGACTTTCCTTCCCGAGTACTCGGGACGATAAAGCGGCCTGCCGGTGCAAAAATACAGAAAATGATGGAGGATTAATGATGAAGGATTAATTGAATTTGCGATTTTGTAACTTTTTTCGCGAAGAAACAAAAATTGCCGCCAATTCTGAAGCTTCTTGTTCCAGCTTATTTCTTTCTTCCGATTTAATAAGATTGAAATCAGCAATTAGTTCCAGCCAAAATTGCGATTCATCAGCTTCTTCAATAACAATACTTATTTTCGATACAAATGAGGCCGTTGACTGAGCCAGATTTGCGGCCCTGTAATTTGCAGCAACAGATGATGAACTTCTGATTAATTGCCCTTTAATATGATATCCTAAAAACGTATTTGGGATTTCCTCCAGAAGATGTATACAATCGATACAAAATCTTTTTGTACGCTTTTTGAGGTCTCTTTCTTTTTCCATTTTTATATGCTTGTGATTAATATTGTCAAATATACAACATTCCCTACCAAGCCATCCTTCATCCTT
>JAFGDX010000551.1 GCA_016931875.1 Prolixibacteraceae bacterium | reverse complement strand
TTGTAATCCACACGACCAAAATAGTTCTGACGAGCCGACTCTGAAGCGGTACCATCGTTTTGAGCGGTTGTTTGATCACCTGCAAACAACTGATCTATTATGGTAGAAACATAATCCTGACGACTACCATAGAGATAATCATATTGACTTTCGTACTGCTCATAAGCGACAAATGCATTCAAGTTATGAACATCATTAAAGGAGTGCTCATAGTTGATCCGAAAATTGGATGTAAACCCTACATTCTGGTTCATATTCTCCTCCAGAAACGCATTGGATGGGCCAAATTTCCTGGGCACATACTCATCAGAAAGCTTTTCATACAAATAAAAAGCTTTCTGAAAATGCTTATAAAAATTATCATCCCTGTCAATATAAATATTTCCTCCTACAGACAGCCCGTCGGTAACAAACGGCAAATCCCACTCAAATTGTAAATCGGCATTAAACACCGAAGAATTATTATCCTGATACCCCATAGCTCCGTTGACAGCTGTGAAAGCATTAAAGTCATCTTGAGCGGCTACAACCGGATAATCTGTTTCCGGCCAGAAAATATTAGCACGCGGGTCATATTTCACCAGATATCTCCATGTCCATTCGCTGCTGTAATGATTTCCATTGCGATTTTCCTGACGTGCAGCGATATTAACCTTAAAGCGCAGGTTTTCTGTGGCTTTAATATCAACATTTGACCGTAAATTATATTGCTCGTAATAGCTTGCACTATTCTCGTAATAATTATCGTCGAACTGATAACCAAGGGAGAAATAATACTGAATAACCTCACCCCCGCCTGATGCGGATAAATTGTGCCTGGTTTGGGTTGTCCAATTTTTCAATACCTTATCCAGTGCATTTACATTAGGATAATTTTCAGGGTCCTGACCGTTACGGAACAATTCAATCTGTTCATCCGAGTACATAGGTTCTCGGCCATAAACACCTGTTTCAATTTCGTTAATCATTTCTGCAAACTGCCATGAATCGGCCATTTCAGGCAAAACAGTAGGACGTTTTAAACCATAATTCATGTTGTAATTAACTTTTACTTCGCCCTTTTCTCCGCGCTTTGTTGTAACCAAGATAACACCGTTCGCAGCACGGGAACCATAGATTGCAGCTGAGGCATCCTTCAAAATAGAAATGCTCTCAATATCATTCGGGTCAATTCGGGCAAAACCACCAGCACGGTCAGCCACACCATCAACAACAACCAATGGGCTATTATCACCTGTTGTACTGCGTCCCCTTATCAACAATTCAGCATCATCATATCCGGGTTCGCCACTTCGGTTATTGGCAATCAGACCAGGCAAACGACCAATCATTGTATTGGTTACCGATGTTGTTGGTACCTTAGCAAGATCCTCACCATCAGCCGAAACCACTGAACCGGTAACAGTTACCTTTTTCTGTGTACCATATCCTACAGCAACCACTTCATTCAGGTTTATGGAAGACTCCTCCATAACAACATCAATGTTATTACGGTTTTTTACAACCACCTCCTTTGTATCAAAACCAATGAAAGAGAACTGAAGCACAGAATTACTGCCAACCGTAATAGAATAATTTCCTTCCATATCGGAGATAACACCATTGGTTGTTCCTTTTTCAACAATATTCACCCCGGGTATCGTTTGCCCATAAGTATCAGTTACCGTTCCTAAAATTGTAATTTGCTGAGGTTGTTGAGTTTCAAAGATACTTGAGGTCTTTCGGGTTACCACAACATTCTCCCCTACAATCTGGTAATCGTAACCATTCTCAGAAAGAACTTTATTCAAAACCTTCTCAACACTTTCATTTTCAACACGAAACGAATATCGCTCTTGTAGATTCAACTGGTCATTCTTAAAAAAGAACCCAAAGTTACTCACTTCCTCAATCTGTCTGAAAATTTCCAGAATGGTACCATTCTCGATTTCCAGAGTTACGGATTGGTTTTGTCCTTTGGTCGGCGAAGCTGACAGCGTAAGCCCGCAAAAGACCAACAATACGAGGGAAATTTTCATAATACGCAAGGTTTTTTCCCAGCTGCACCGATTCCGGCACAACATCATACGACTTTTTTTCATAGATTTGCAATGTTTTAAGTTACACTTATGAAACTGTTTGCGCAGTTTCGTTCGAATTATCACTGCAGGCATACCGTTGGCGCGGTATGCCTGTTTTTTATTGAAAAATCACGGTAAAACTACCGTCCCCATTCTCTTCTATCTGGTAATCCACTTCTGCCGAAAGGCGCAATACTCTCAGCAAATATTCCAAACTGGTTTTTCTTTTGATGACTCCAGAAAACACATCTCTCTTTATGGCCTCATCTTTAAAAATAAAATGAACATCGTACCACTCTTCCAGTTCTTTAGTGATTTCCTGCATTGTTCGGTTTACAAAAACAAATTTTCCCTCTTTCCAGGCAGCAATAAATTCCATCTCGGCATTATTTATGGAAATTTGATGATTTTCCATATCGTATTGCAGCAACTGACCGCTTTGAAGATCTGTTTTCAGTGAGCGGTCGCCCTTTCGGAAATCAACAGCGCCTTCAAAAAGAGCAATATTAATCTCCTTGCACAACGCATTATACTCCACATTAAACTGAGTTCCAATATCATGAATGGAGTAATCGCCCACATTTACAATAAACTCCCGACCGGGATTGTGTGCCACATCAAAAAACCCCTCGCCTTCAAGTTCCACACAAATCTTTTCCCTACCATATTTTTTTACAGTGGCCTGAGAGCCGGAGTTCAGCCATATTTGACTACCGTCTTCCAGTTCTAACTTTGAAATGTTTCCTTTGGGGGAATGGAGAACCAGAGTTTCGGGAACCAATCGCTGATGGGATATAATAATAGCGCCGGCCACCAGAAATGTCACCACAATTACCGCTGCCACACCAGAAAGAATTTGCCAGGTATTAAGATGCAACCCATCGCCGGTCTTTCGCCACATTTTCCGGAACTGTTTGTTACGCTCCTGCCCCCCACTTTTCTTAAAGGCCATATTATTAAGTACCCATAGCTTTTCGAAAGCCATAAATTCCTCTCTCTGCTTTGGATCCAGCTCCAATTCACGAAAAAACAATGCCCTTTCTGTGGCTGTTTTTTTTCCTTTAATGATATCTAAAAACTGCTCTTCCAATACTAACTCTTTTTAACACTTAACAACTTAAACCGCCTATACCCTATTATAAAATCACGTTTTTTTTGGTTTTTTTTTGCAATTGTTTTTTGTTTTCATTCTATTTCAATGCATTACACCATTAAATTTTTAGCCAATAGTAAATTTTTGTTACAACATCATCAAACAATTACCAATTACCTAATATTAAGATTTTTTACTATTGTCCGGAGAAACATGTTCTTTAAAAGGAGATTGCTTTCCTTTATAACAGGGATTTGCAATGACGCGACATTTCAGGGTTTTGAAGATTGAGGAAAAATGCGTTTGCAACAGAACTTGCAGGTCTCTGAAAGAGGCCAATTGAGTCTGGGTTTCACGATTGTGCTACACGCAAACCGCTATGAAAATCTACCTTATATGTATTTGATATTCTTTAAAGCTTAAGGTTATAGTCGAGTGTCTATTTTTAGAGATGGCCTTCCCGATAAACCGGGACATACATTTTAACCCGTAATACCCCCATTTCTTTTAGGGAAATGTGGAGAAAGATGGCTGCTTCGGAAAAATGGGGAACCTCAAAGCTTAAGAAACAAGAAAAGCAGCTGAACAGCAGGTAAATAATCTTTTAAGTCCGAACGTAATAACCGGAGGGCTTTTGAGATACGCGCTTCCACAGTTTTGGGACTAATTTCAAGATGCTCTGAAATCTGTCGGTAAGTCATACCTTCGAACCGGTTCATTTTGAAAGTTATTTTCACTTCCTCCGGCAATTTCTCTATGGCGGCATTTACCAGCTCCATGAGCTCCTCAACGCCAAGATACTCATCAGGAAAGCCTGTCAGTGCTTCCTGTTTATATTTCAGTTCAGCCACCAGGTAATCCCGATTGTTTCGGGCTATTACTTCCTGTTGTTTCAGATAATTAAGACAGTTGTTTTTGGTGAGGGTATATAGAAAGTTTCTAACATTGGTGTTAACATTTAACTCCTCACGGTACTCCCAGAGCTTAAGAAATGCATCCTGTACCAACTCCCGGGCAACCTCACGGTTACCGGTATATCCATTTGCCAGGTGAAACAGCATATCGTAGAAATCCATATAAATGGTTTCAAATGCTTTCTTTTCTCCACGAACCAACCCCGGTAAATCGAATTGCTTTTGATATACTGTATTACTAATCCGGCCCATACATTTTTTTTATATCAAAATTCCATTCCCTGTTTTTCAATTTGAATTTCTCCAACAAACTACTTCTCAAAAATAGAATCAATACGCTCCGGTAAAACTCTTATTCTGAAAAGATATTGCTTCCTGCCCCGTTCCCCGCGATCGCAAGGACGGATTTTTGTAACGAGCGGGAAATCAATATTATAATTATTAGCCCCCATTCGGGGACCTGGCCCCATTCGTTCAGACTTACCCCTGGTTATCGTCCCAGCCTGTCCCGATTTCATTTCGGGAGGGTTATTCAAATTTGCCCACT
>JAFGDX010000094.1 GCA_016931875.1 Prolixibacteraceae bacterium | reverse complement strand
TTTTCCACCAGTTGCCGTATTTTTTTAAATTCGGGATCAAAACGCCGGTTGAAACCGAGCATCAGTTTCACACCACACTCTTTTACAATGTTCAACACCTCTTTTACCCGATCGAGCGAAAGATCGAGCGGTTTCTCGCAAAAAATTTGTTTGCCTGCTTTTGCAGCTTTTACAACATAACCGGCGTGGGTGTCGGTGGGCGAACAAATTACCACTGCATCCAGGTTGGGAACAGCCAGCAACTCATCAAAATCAGTTACAAAAACGGGCACATTAAATTCACCCGTAATGGTTTTTGCTTCATCCAGCACATCCATGGCCGCCACTACATTAATTTCAGGGAAATTACGACACAGATTTTTCAGGTGTATTTTACCAATCCGGCCCAACCCGGCCACTGCAACATTTATTTTTTTCATTGTTATCCTTTTTATTTTATTCACACTTAAAAATGAGACCCTGGATTTGTTTTGTTACAACCCAAGCGATTGAATATATTGCCGGTTGTGTGCCGCACATTTTTTGGGCGATCCCATTCCCGGAAGCACATCCTGTTCCACTACAATCCAGCCGTCGTATTTTTTTTCATTCAGAAAAGCAACCACTGCTTGAAAATCAACGCTGCCTTTTCCGAGTTCACAAAACACACCTTCTTCCACCGACCGGAAATAATCGTAACCTTTTTCTTTTGCCAGCTGACCTACTTTCGGATCAAAGTCTTTAAAATGCACATGCCAAATGCGGGAGTAATATTTTTCCAGTGCCTCAACCGGATTGCCGCCGCCAAAAGCAAAATGTCCTGTATCAAGGCAAAGTCCCACCAACCCCGGATCGGTAAGTTCCATCAATCGGTCCAGTTCTGCGGGAGTTTCAACATACCCACCGCAATGGTGATGAAAAACCGTGCGCATGCCATATTTTTCTTTTACGGCTTTGGCTACTTTTTCGGCGCCGCTGGCAAAAATCTCCCACTGGCTGGTTGTTAATCCCATTTCGGGTGTAATCCGTCCCGCGTTTTTTACACGTTCTTCCACTGAGCCATTTTCATCGGCCAGCACCACAAAAGCATTTTTAGAACCGGCATCAAACATAAGCCCGGCTGTTTTTAGGGCCAGTTCAATTCCGGCGGGATGCGCTTTTTCATCCCACAGTGCAACCGGCACAAAAGCGCCCAGCAGTTCCAGCGTTTTTTCTTTTAAAACCGCCTGCAACTGCTGTGGATGGGTTGGCATAAAACCCCAGTCGCCCAGTTCGGTACCGGTATAACCGGTTTCTACCATTTCAGAAAGTACTTCACGGTACCCCAGTGATTTTCCTTTTAGATCAAATTCGAGCGCTCCCCACGAACAGGGAGCATTGGCTATTTTTATCATTTTAGTGAAGGTTTAAATTATCGGTTCCTGTTGAATATTTTTCGTCAAAGCTATAGGTTTAAAATTTCCGCGACCACTCTTTTGGCCAGCGTTCGATAACAATTTTGGTTTGTGTATAAAATTCAATGGCATGCCGGCCCTGCCCGTGCAAATCGCCAAAAAAGCTGTTGTTCCATCCGCTAAACGGGAATTGTGCCATGGGAGCAGCCACGCCAATGTTTATCCCGATATTTCCGGCGTTGGCGCGATTTCGGAATGTGCGGGCATTTAAACCGTGCGACGTAAACAAACAGGCCATGTTTCCGTAATTGTTGCGGTTTACAAAATCAATGGCCTCATCCAGGGTATCCATGTGCAACAAACTCATTACCGGGCCAAAAATTTCGGTTTGAATTACTTCGCCGTCCAAAGCCACATTTTCCAGGATGGTTGGTTTCAGAAAGTTTCCGTTTTCATAACCGTTGATTTTTGCCTTTCTGCCGTCGAGCAATAAATTGGCGCCTTCGCTAACTCCTTTTTCAATAAGGTTTTCCACCCGGGCTTTGCTTTCGGGCGTAATCACCGGCCCCATTTCAATTCCTTCATCCAGTCCAAATCCGGTGGTTTTATGTTTGGCCGCTTCAACCAGTGCTTCTTTAACCGTACCGTGGGAATCACCCACAGTGAGGATATTCGAAGCAGCCAGGCAACGTTGTCCGGCACACCCGTAAACACTGTCGGCAACAATTTTGGCAGCCGTTTCAATATCGGCATCCGGCATTACAATCACCGGATTTTTTGCGCCGCCCTGCGCCTGAACCCGTTTTCCGTTTGCCGCACCTCGCTGGTAAATGTAACGTGCCACATTGGTAGAGCCAACAAAACTAACGGCTTTTACCGCCGGATGATCCAACAGCCCGTCAACGCTGGGTTTTCCCCCGTGAACAAGATTAATCAGCCCTTTGGGCAAATCCAGTTGTTCCATCAGCTCAAAAACCCGAACCATGGTGAGCGGTACTTTTTCCGAAGGTTTTACAATTACACTGTTCCCGCATGCAATGGCGTAAGGTAAAAACCAGAACGGAATCATTCCCGGGAAATTAAATGGTGAGATAATGGCCGATATTCCAACCGGCTGGCGAATCATAAACTCATCGATACCGGTGGCCACATTTTCTGAAAATTCGCTCTGAATCAGCATGGGAGTTCCGCAGGCAGTTTCCACATTTTCGATGGCCCGCTGCATTTCTGCTTTCGACTCGGCAAAAGTTTTTCCGCATTCAAGCGTGATTAAACGGGCAATTTCATCGATGTGTTCTTCCAGCAGGTGTTTCAGCTTGTACAACGGCTGTACGCGTTTCATCACCGGGGTTTCGCGCCATTCATTAAAAGCTTTGCCAGCCGCGGCAACCGCTGCATCCACATCGGCGCCGGTATTCTCTCCAAACGGAACTTTTGCCAGCACCTCCTGGTTGGCAGGATTTATCACATCTTTTGTCTGTGTTTCCCTGCTTTCAAGCCAACTTCCGTTGATATAGTTCTTTAAAATTTTCATGATATTTTGTATTTGATTTTATTGATGACCCAACATGATATAAATTAAAATTGTGATGATTACCAACGCCGCCGAAAGATGGTACGCGTACTTCCAGCTGTGCATGTCAACTTTTAAAGCATCACCGCTGTCATTAAATGTTTTCCGCGGAAAATAGTACGATACAATAAACATGAGCATCATATTCAGCACAAATTCAATCCCCCAGATATGAATAAAATGAATGTTAATTTTTAAAATGAATGTAGTGGTGATGTAAAAAGCCAAACCAAAAAACAGGGCGACTTTGGCGGCGGCGGCGGATATTTTTTTCAGAAAAAACCCGGCCAGCATAATGGAAGCAATGGGAATAAAAAAGATGCCGTTGAGTTGCTGCAAAAGCTGATACAAACCTTCCGGTGCATTGGCTACCAGTGGCGCCGACAAAATAGCGAACACAGCCAGTATGGAAGATGTCGCCCGTCCAATCCAAACCAGTCGTTTTTCGGAGGCATTTTTATTGAGCAGCCGTTTGTACACATCGATGCTAAAAATGGTAGCGGCACTGTTGAGCACACTGTTGAAAGTGCTTAAAACAGCGCCCATCACCACGGCGGCAAAAAAGCC
>JAFGDX010000550.1 GCA_016931875.1 Prolixibacteraceae bacterium | reverse complement strand
GAATGGAAAGATTGTACAATTGATTGTTTTCAACCCTCTTTGAAACGCGTTGTGCTTTTAAAATTTCAAAAAGGCTTTCATCGGTGGGTTGGTCGTTAAAATCGCCAAGGATAATAATTTTGGGATGGTGAACCTTTTGCTGAAGTTCCATTGTTTTTTGTTTTAACAATTTTGCGGCACTGTTTCGCATTGGTTTCGATTCCAAAAGACCCTCATAACGCGAAGGCCAGTGGTTGATAAAAAAATGGAGCGTGTCATTATTTATCTTTCCCGAGAAATAGAGTATCTCGCGTGTTTTTACAATTTCATCCGCCTTTTGCAAAGCATAAAAGTCGTATTCAAGCGGATAAACCCGGTCAGCATCGTAAAGAAGTGCCACATCAATTCCACGATGATCCGGTGATTCCTTATGAATTATTTTGTAGTTGAATTTATTTAACGGGGTGGATGTAAGCAACCTCTCCAAAACTTCGCGGTTTTCAATTTCGCACAATGCAATAACTCCGGGCATTTCAAAACCCGAAGAATTCAGGATTACTTTTGACAGGTTTACCAATTTCCGGTCTAGTTTTTTGCTGGTCCAGTGCCGTTCGCCTGCCGGGGTAAATTCATCATCCTCTTTTTGGGGTTCATCTTTAGTGTCAAATAAATTTTCAGCATTGTAAAACAGAACAATAAAATCATCGCTTCTCTTCTGCGGAAATGCGGAATAAAATAAAAAAACAAAAGCAAACAGAAATAAAAAGGGGCTAATCCTCATTCTTTTTTTGAATATATTCAAAAGCTCCCAGGTCAGGGCCATCATCTGAAAGGCGATCTTTATCCATAATATCCTGCGAAAACATTATGGCATATTCCATACTACCGATATCTATAGCAGGAGATAACGAATCAAGAGAATAATCATATTCTTCGTACGGATCAATGAAGAGCGGATCATATTCTATTCCCTTGTATACATTTTTGTAGTGCTCTTTATTTGCTACATTAAATGTATCAGGAACCTGAAGAATACAGTGGTCGAACAAATAGTTAAACTGTTTTTCCTCGTTGCTGCCAAGTTCAATTTCCATCAGGTTATTACCGTAAATGATGCTGTTTCCAAAAGTTGCCTTGTTCAAATCGCCCAGGTATAATTTGCTCGACCCGTCGGAATTGGAAACTTTAAGTACATTGGAAATAACCAGCGATGCGGTAGAACGTGACTTTCTGGAATAGGTTCCCCAGTAATTGGCAATGGTTGAATGATAGAATTCGTATTCGCCCCCAATCAGCAACGCCACCGCATAAAAACCGCAGTTGGCAATTACATCGTTATACGCGTATATTTTCGATTTTAGCGCAAAAATTCCGGCATATGCCATATTTTCAATTCTGGAATTCGACAACTGAACGGAGGCAAAACCTTCGTTTTCAATGGTTCCTACCTGCAGCCCGATATTGGCATTTTTAATGGTTGTAAAATTAAAAACATTGTTGTGACTTCCGGAAAACAAAATAATGCCATTCCACTGATCCGGGATATTTTTGTAAGCATCTTCAAGGCGATCGCCTTGAAAAACAATTGGATTCTGAAACGTTCCGTTGGAAACAATTGTTCCTTTTACATACAAGCCGGCACCATGATGAAAATAGACTTTTGTACCCGGTTCAATGGTTAAAGTAGAGGTGCTGTCAACATAAGCATAATCGTAAACCAGGTAAGGTTTTTCGGCGGTCCAGGTCGTGGTTTCAATTGTTTCGCCTTTAATAAGCTTGAAATCCTGCCCGTAAGCAACAAGATTAATCCCCTGAATATTTGCATTGGTTGTAAACTCGATGGAATCCTCCACCACCATCGGGAGGTTTTGTCCATTCGGATCAATAGTTACTTCAACAAAAATAAAGATACTGTCTTTTGCGGGCACTTCAATTTCATAGGCTTCGTTGGCTGCAACTCCGTTTATATTTAACCTGAAACTGGAGAAATCGCCTCCGGCCAAACGTATTCGCGAAATCAGTATATTTTCTTCATATGGATTATACACCGTAAAGTGCTGTGTGGTAGAGCCTATGGTAGTAAAAATTGTATCAAAGGTAACGGTGTCGGCAGAAAACTCGAGCTGGGCATCAGGCGAATTCAGATATCTCTCATCTTCACACGAAAAAAATGAGACAGCCAGCATGACTACCAGCAGTATTTGAAGTAGATATCTTGTCAATTGTTAAACTTTTTAACTATAACGATTATTCCTGTTGCTTATTACTGCAAATATAACAATTCAATTTACAATTTTTAACATTTATTTGCAATCATTAGTTTTTTACAACATATTTCTTTGAAAATAAAAGCAAACCAATCATTGTGATTAATCCGTTCA
This sequence comes from Prolixibacteraceae bacterium, assembly GCA_016931875.1. Classification (GTDB taxonomy): domain Bacteria; phylum Bacteroidota; class Bacteroidia; order Bacteroidales; family Prolixibacteraceae; genus Draconibacterium. The sequence goes on along the minus strand of JAFGDX010000550.1, from coordinate 1,040 downwards.
GGATTAAAAGTTCAAAACCAAATTTGTACCCGTTAAAAAGTGTTTCAGAATATTTGGATAAAAAATAGCAAATAACCGGCGCAGCAACCCCCACAACCGGAACCCAGACATCTTTCACTTTTCGTTTTGAATACATTCCAAATATAAATAACCCTAATATGGGCCCGTAAGTATAACCGGCTACCCTAAAAACCGCAATCACAATACTCTCGTTGTTAATTACTTTAAAAAACAAAATGGTAACCACCAGCAAAACCGAAAAAAGCAGGTGCGCCCATTTTTTTATTTGTTGTCTTTTCTGCTCTTCAAATTTTCTGATATTCAGAAAATCGACACTAAACGAAGTGGTCATGGCTGTTAATGCTGAATCGGCACTGGAATAGGTTGCCGCAGTGATTCCGAGTAAAAATGCAATTCCCACCGGCAGCCCCAAATAATTGAGGGCCAGCAGCGGATAAAAATCGTCGGAGTTTTCAGGTACGGAAATACCAATACTTTCAGCAAAAGAATATAAAATTACTCCCAAACTTAAAAACAGCACAACGGTAGTTAAAAACGAGAGGCTAAAAACAACCATGTTTTTTTGGGCTTCCCTCTTGTTCTTGCATGTCAGGTTTTTCTGCATCATGTCCTGGTCGAGACCGTTCACTGCGATGGTGGTAAAAATACCTGCCAGAAACTGTTTGAAAAAGTTATTGCCCGAGCGCCAATCCCAGATAAATATGTGTGAATTTGGACTATCAGTTATTTGGCTGAACAACGCCCCAACATTCCATTCCATTTTTTTGGAAATAACAATGATGGTAAAAATAACAGCGCTCACCAGAAAAAGGGTTTGCAGGGTATCTGTCCATACAATGGTTTTTATCCCACCGCGAAATGTGTATACCCAAATTAAAAATATAGTTACCATAACGGTTATTTCAAATGGAATATTAAATGCGTCAAAAAATGCAATCTGAAGTACTCCGGCAACCAGGTACAACCGAAAAGCAGCTCCGGTAAGTTTGGAGATAAGAAAAAAGAACGAGCCGGTTTTG
>JAFGDX010000093.1 GCA_016931875.1 Prolixibacteraceae bacterium | reverse complement strand
GGCCCTGTTGGATTTTTTTTGAATCCTGTTAACTTTTTTGTCGTCCTGTTTAACAGGAATGCCCCAAAGTGGTACAGGGAGGGTAAAAAACCAACAGGGCGCCCCGGAAGTTAACAGGATGCCCCCAACAGGATGCAGGACGTTTGAAGTTGCTACATTTGAATGGACAGTAAGTTAAGATATGATTGCTATAAAATTGTATTTTAGAATTATGAGTAGAGAAAGACGAACATTTACAAGAGAATTTAAGCTAAATGCTGTTTTTTTTGTTATGTCCGGTTCTTCAGTTAATTTTTGGGTTTATGGTTCTTTAAAAATAATAACCAGAATATCAATACGTTAAACCAGAATCACAAAAAAACTGTTTTTTTTCACCCCTCTTCGTCAAAAAAACTCTTGTTAAAATTCACCAGGAAAAGTTTTTCGGTGGGCCGTGTAAAAGCGGTATACAGCCAGCGGTAATATTCCGTGTCGAGCATATCATCCACAAGGTACCCGTGATCGATAAAAACCGCTTTCCACTGTCCTCCCTGTGCTTTATGACAGGTTAATGCATACGCAAATTTTACCTGCAGCGCGTTAAAATAGGGGTTTTCCTTTATTTTTTTCCAGCGTTCGCGTTTGTTTTGTATTTCGGTGTAATCTTCCGAAACGGCCTCAAAAAGTTCCCTGTTTTTGTCCTGCGAAAACGAAGCGGTTTCAATGGTCAGGGTTTCAAGAAATATTTTGCAGTCGATCTCCACGTGTTCATAATCGATAAACCGCAGGCAAACATTGGCAAACCGAAAGCCGTACAAATCTTCGTAACCGTAAATTTTCTCAATTTCAGCAATATCGCCGTTGGCAATAAAATCGAGCTCCAGCCCCTCGCCCACCCAGAAATAGTTGTTTTTTACCACCATTACAAGGTCGCCCTTTTCAATTTCGTTTTCCTTGTAAAGAATGGCTCCCCGTATTCCCTTGTTGTACAAATTGGCCCGTTTGTTTGAGCGGGTTACCACGGTTGTTTCAAAAAACCCGTAGCGGTCGTAACACGAACTTATTTTTTCAATTAAATCGCCTCCGCTTATTTTTTCGATATCCGGAAACGATTCCATTTCAATATTGATAAACCCGGGGTTGGGTTCTCGCGAAGCAATCAGCTGCCGCATTTTTGTGGCGTTAAACAAAACCCCCGAATCCGACTCCTGGCGCACCACTTCGGTTAATTCATACTCCTTTACCAAAAATCCGTGTTCATCCAGGCAGGCGGTATCCAGCGCCGGGCTGATGTTCAGGCCCACCGGCGGAAGCTGGGCCGTATCGCCCACCAAAACCAGGCGGCAGTTCTCGCCCGAGTAAACATACTCAAGCAAATCGTCGAGCAGGCGGCCGCTTCCAAAAATTGTATTTTCATTGGGCTGGTTCGATATCATGGAGGCTTCGTCTACAATAAAATAGGTGTTTTTATACAGGTTTTTATCCAGTACAAATTTCCCCATCCCATCGGCCGACGATTTTTGCCGGTATATTTTTTTATGAATGGTAAAAGCGCTCAACCCGGTATAACCTGCCATTACTTTTGCTGCGCGTCCGGTGGGTGCCAGAAGCACCGGGCGGATTTTGAGGGCGCCCAGTGTTTGGGTAAGCGCATTGATAACGGTTGTTTTCCCGGTTCCGGCATACCCTTTTATCAGCATTATCTCGTCGGGCTTGTCGGAAGCGATGTAGGCAGCCAACCCTTCCATCAATCTTTTTTGACAATTGGTTGGCACAAAACCTAAACTTTGGGTCAACAACTCCTGCAAATGATTTTTTATCATACGCCTAAAATAACATTCTATAAAGGAATGTAATTTGTTTTTTTTTTTAAATTTGCAATCTATCGAAAATAAAACTTACTAAAATTATAAAAATGAGAACCGTTATTCAAATTTTACTTTTCATAGCTGCTGTTGTTCTGGCGTATATGATTTACCAAAGTATTCAGCGACCAATTGATTTCGAAAAAGCCAAAGATGCCCGTTACGAGGTTACGATTGAAAGATTAAAAGACATCCGCAAAGCACAGCTGGCGTACAAAGATGTATACGGCAGATTCACAGGGAGCTGGGATACCCTGATTGATTTTGTAATGCATGACTCGATAAGAAACGTTCGAAAAGTGGGTGAATTAACCGACAGTATGATTGAAGCAGGAATCAGTGAACGGAAAGCAATTCAGATGGGGCTTCTTATTCGTGATACCATTAGGGAAAGTGTTGTGGAGTCGTTGTTTGGCAAAGGATACGATGCCAATCAACTGCGCTATGTACCGGTTCCTGACACACAGGCCGAATTTCATCTGGGCGCTGCAATAATTACCACAGGTTCAGGCATTAAAGTTCCGGTATTTGAAGCAAAAGCACACAACAATACCATTTTAAAAAGTCTTGACGAGCAATTGGTTATTAATCTGAATGACCTTGCCAGAACCAACGAAAAATACCCGGGACTGAAAGTAGGTTCTTTAACAGAAGCTATAAACAATGCCGGTAACTGGGAGTAAACTTCGTTCATGGAGCACTTTTTAACTGACGATTTATTTCATCAGGAAAATACAAAAGAATATATATTATCCATTCAGGTAAGCCTGGGTGGATTTTCTTTTTCGGTTGTTTTGGCCAGTGAAAACCGCCTGCTGGCGTGGAAAAAAGTTCCGCTGACCATTACCGACGGGAAATTCCTTTCGCGCCATTTTCAGGAATGGATAACGCAGGAAGAACTATTGAAAAACGAATTCCGTGAAGTAAAATTTATTTTCGACACAACAGAATTTGTTTTGGTACCGGAACAATATTTCGATGAAACCGTGAAGGCAAAATACATGGAAATGTTTTTCAATTTGGAAAGTGAAACGGAAATCGTTGCCAGTAAAATTGAAAATCAAAACGCATGGCTTCTTTTTACGCTTCCCAAACCGCTCCAAGAAAACCTGCAGGCCCGGTTTCCTCACACGGAAATAGTTCATCCGTTAAAAAACTGTATTGAAAATTTTCCTTCCATTGAAGCGGAAAAGAAACGCCTGATTATCCTGTTCAGTTCAACCTATTTTTACACCGTTTTATTCAGCGGGCAAAATCTTTTGCTGGCCAACAGCTTTGAACTGAAACATAAAAACGATATTATTTTTTATACGCTTTCCATTTTGAAACAATTTGACATTGTTCCGTCAAAAACCGACGTTTTTATTGCCGGCGAACTTCCGCAGGGTGAAGAAACCATCGCGGAAATCGGAAAATACTTTTTACCGGTCCAATTTCTAAAACCTTCCCGGCAACTTCAGGTAAACAGCGACATTTTTACTGTGCCTGACTATGAATTGTACAATCTGTTAAATTCAATCTGATGAGAATTGTTGGAGGAAAATTCAAAGGCCGGATATTTACGCCGGGAAAAAACCTGGCAGCCAGGCCCACCACTGACATTGCCAAAGAAGGACTGTTCAACATTCTTGAAAACCGGCTTGATTTTTCAGACAAAACGGTGCTCGATTTGTTCGCAGGCACCGGTAGCATCGGGTATGAATTTATCAGCCGCGGAGCTAAAGAGCTGACTTTTGTGGAAAAAAACTTTCAGCATACCCGTTTTATCCAGCGTGTTACTGACAACCTGGAGATTAAAAATGCCCGCATTTTTAAAACCGATGTTTTTAAGTTTTTATTCAAGTACCAGGGACAATTCGATATCGTTTTTGCCGATCCTCCCTTTGATTTGCCCCAGTTTAATAAAGTGCCCGATGCCGTTTTTTCAGGAAAAATTTTAAAGGAAAACGGTTTGTTTATTTTGGAACATTCCAAAGAATACAGTTTTTCCAACCACCCGAATTTTCAGGAAATAAGAAATTACGGAAAAGTAAATTTTAGTTTTTTCCGGTCATAAAAAAGGCCCCTTCGTAAAAAAAGGAGCCTGCTTTATTAAAATTATCAAACGGTAACTTTTTAATTCAGTTTTCTTTTGATACTGCACCCGGTGGGTTTGGTTTCGGTAACCGCAATTTCCTGGCCTTTTGCCAAACTAATAATCGCTTCTTTCAGATAGGCCTGTTTTACTTCGTCGGCACTTTTGTAACTGTCGTCGATAGCCCCTTTGTAAACCAGCTCCATATCACTGTCGAACAAAAATACATGGGGTGTCACCTGCCCGCCGAATGCATTTGCAATCTGGCTTTCTTCATCCACCACATAAGGGAAATTGTAGCCTTTTTCGTTAGCATGTTTCTGCATGGCTTCGTATGAGTCAACCCCGTCGCGGTTCTGATAGTTTGAATTCAACACAATCATCCCCACATTGTTTTTATCGGCCCATTCCTTTACAGCCGGATAACGGCCCTCCCACTGATTGACAAACGGGCAGGTGTTACACGAGAAAATAACGACCAATCCATTCTCTTTTTTAACTTCGTCAAGCGAAAGCTTTTCACCCGAAACATCCAGCATTTTTATATGTGTCAATGCTGCTTTGTCACCAAGATCCATCTTCCCGTCGCCATTTCCCGCCATCACGGCAACCGACAGCAACAACCCTAAAAACGTACTTAATTTTTTCATGACAATTCAAATTTTAAGTTATAAAATAACACTAAACACTCTTTTATTTAACAGAGGGGAAATTTAAAAAGTTCATTTGAATGATTTTTTAAACATTCTGCCCTTTAAATAGTTATTCAAAAAAGTATTAAAATGAATATTGATTCCGTCAGAAGAGAATACACCTTTTCAGGTTTGTCGAAGGAAACGGCAGATGCAAATCCGGTAAAACAATTTGGCAACTGGCTGGCCGATGCCATGCAGGCAAATACCGACGAACCAACTGCCATGTCGGTTGTTACTCTCGGGCTGGACGGATTTCCGCAATCACGTATTGTTTTGCTTAAATATTTCGACGAAAAAGGATTTGTATTTTTCACCAATTACAACAGCGATAAAGGAGTTTCAATCGAACAAAACCCTGCGGTAGGGTTGCATTTTTTTTGGCCAAAGGTGGAGCGGCAAGTCCGGATTTCGGGGTTTGCTGCAAAAACCGAAACCAAATTATCTGACGAGTATTTTCATTCGCGCCCTTTGGCAAGCCAAATCAGTGCCATTATTTCGGAACAAAGCAGCGAAATTCCTTCCCGCAAATATTTGGAAAACCAGTTTGAGATTTTGCTGGCACAACTTCAAAACAGCAAACCTGCCCGCCCTGAAAACTGGGGTGGTTACCGGGTGAAACCTGAAAAATTTGAATTTTGGCAGGGACGCGAAAACCGGCTTCACGACCGGATTGTTTACGAAAAACAGTACAACGACTGGATTATGAAACGCCTGGCTCCCTAATCCCGAAAATGAAGCAAGGTGTAATTGCTTAAACCCCGAAATCCTGCGACTGTGACTGAGACTGAACTAAATCACCCCCCGAAATCAAGATTAAATTTTTGTTTTAAAATGGCCAGGTTTGGATTCTTTTTTGCCATTTCTTCAAACTTTTCCGAATCGGTATAAATAATTCTTCCTTTTACGTTTTCGGTTATTTGTGTAATCAGCTGAATTTTTGAATTTTTCAATTCGGTCCTCAGCCACGAAACCAACTCAGGTTTAATACTGTTGATGAGGTTTTCCTGAATCGTGTTCTCAATGTTAAGCAATAATTTGTAATCCTCCTGCATTTCAGGAATCCGCGACAAGGTTGACTTTAAATTGGGCCGATCTTCAAAACGCGAAGTAAACTCTTCCCATTTTTTTAATAAATCCTCTGTTGTAAAATTTTCTTTTTCATCGGCCTGGTTATAAATCTGGTGCTGTTCTTTTGCCGAAATCTGGTCTTCGGCAAATTTTCCCTGCAAAGCATCTTTTATGGAAGGAATCCCCATGTTGCGCGAGCTTCGTTTTACAATCTTCCGGGGTTTTGCATTTTGCGGAGCCTCCGGCCGTGTTGGCATTTTCTGCGGGATTGGTTTAGCCGTTTCCGGTTGCGGGTCTTTTTGTAATTCTGAAAAAATGGGTTCAAGAATGTCGTCAGGTTGCGGTGTGTCAGCTATTTTTTTTTTAAGGTAAGCTGTGCTATCCGAATCAAAGCCAGTTCAACCAGCAACCGTTTATTCTGACTTCCCTTGTACTGCAGGTCGCATTCATTGCTTATTTTCAGCGCCTCAAGCAAAAATTCGTTTGGGCAGCTTTGTGCCTGTTGTTTGTAGCGTTCTTTAATTTCGCCACCTACTTCCAGCAGTTGAATGGTTGCCGAATCTTTTCCCACCAGCAGGTCGCGGATGTGGCCACTCAATCCTGCAATAAAATGATGCCCGTCAAATCCGTGGTTCAGAATATCGTTAAAGGTGAGCAAAACTTCTGTCACCTCGTTTTTCAGGAACTGATCAACCAAACGAAAATAATAATCATAGTCCAGTACATTCAGGTTGGTTATTACATCCTGGTAGGTAATTTTTTTGCCTGAAAAGCTAACGATCTGGTCAAAAATCGACAGCGCGTCGCGCATCGCCCCATCGGCTTTCTGTGCGATGATATTTAACCCTTCCCTTTCAACTTCCACATTTTCGCTTTTCGCCACATATTCCAGATGATTGGTGATATCTTCCACCTTAATCCTGTTAAAATCAAAAATCTGGCAGCGCGATAAAATGGTCGGAATAATTTTATGCTTCTCGGTGGTTGCCAAAACAAAAATGGCATGTTTGGGCGGTTCTTCCAGCGTCTTCAAAAAAGCATTAAATGCCTGCGATGAAAGCATGTGAACCTCATCGATAATGTACACGCTGTATTTTCCCATTTGCGGGGGAACACGAACCTGGTCGGTAAGGTTGCGGATATCATCCACCGAGTTGTTCGAGGCGGCATCCAGTTCATGAATATTAAACGAACGGTTTGAATTAAATGCCTTGCACGATTCGCATTCATTACAGGCTTCATACTCTGCAGTTAGATTTGTGCAGTTTATGGTTTTGGCAAAAATACGTGCGCAGGTGGTTTTTCCCACGCCACGCGGCCCGCAAAACAAATAGGCATGTGCCAGCTGTTTGCTTTTTATGGCATTTTTCAGGGTGTTGGTAATCGACGCCTGTGCAACAACCGTGTCAAATGAATCGGGTCTGTATTTTCGTGCTGAAACAATAAAATTCTCCATAACTTTGCTTTGCAGCTGTATTCGGCCAAAGATAATCAAATATGCTTTTTTTACACGGTTTTTTTATTAACAACAAATCGCTTAATTTTAAATTTTGTTGATTTGCAGCTGGATAATAAACATTTATTTATGAAAAGTTTAATTCTTGTATTTTACGTTTTGATGACACTCCAGGTTTTTGCGCAAACAAAAACCCTGCACGATTTTACTGCCACAACCATCGATGGTAAAGAATTTGATTTTTCAACCTTAAAAGGAAAAAAGGTTTTGATTGTGAATACTGCTTCGGAATGTGCGCTTACTCCGCAGTTTAAGAAACTGCAGGAATTGTATGAGGAATATGGCGGAGACGATTTTGAAATCATAGGTTTTCCGTGTAATGATTTTGGAAAACAGGAGCCGGGCAACAACAACGAAATTTATGAGTTCTGCACACAGAAATACCAAGTCTCATTCCCGATGATGGCAAAAATATCAATTAACGATGATGAAATGCACCCCGTTTACCAATGGCTGACCAGCAGCGAAGAAAACGGAACCCTGGATGCAAAAGTGATGTGGAACTTCCAGAAATTTATGATTGATGAGGAAGGAATGGTGGTTGATTTTGTCCCTCCTTTTAAAGGCCCTCAAAACCGCCGGATTATGGAGTGGTTGCAGGAATAGAGTTTTTTATTTGTTAAAAATCCTTCCAGGCCTGTCAACATTAGTTGGTGTTTTTCCGTGAATATTTCCACCCTCCCACTCCGTACGGCTTTTCTTCTTTTTAAACTGAACCAATTTGGACTTCTCTCTTTTGAAATTCTGCCTGAAATATTCGATGGAGTACAACGGAATAAAAACTACAAAAAACACGATTAACCCTCCAATGATCCAGAATCTGGCATTTTTGCCGGTAAATAAATGGATAAAAAGGGCAACCACCTCCATTGCAACAACCCCGGGACCGGAGATGTACAAAACAACTTTTTTCAGATTTTTCATATCCTTATTTTAAGGCTTCTTTATAAACTCTCAGCGCCCTCTCCCTCGCAAACTTATGTTCTACAAGGGGCTGCGGGTATTTTGTTGTTCCGTATTCCGGAATCCATTTCAAAATGTATGTGCCGGCAGGATCAAACTTTTTTTGTTGTGCTTCGGGATTAAAAACCCTGAAATAGGGTGCGGCATCGCAACCACTTCCCGCTGCCCACTGCCAGTTTCCGTTATTGGAGGCCAGCTCAAAATCGAGCAGCTTTTCTGCAAAATACGCTTCCCCCCAACGCCAGTCAATCAGCAAATGTTTGGTTAAAAAACCGGCGGTCACCATCCGCACCCGGTTGTGCATAAAACCGGTTTTATTCAGTTCGCGCATTCCGGCATCTACCATGGGGTAACCGGTCTCCCCTTTGCACCACCGTTCAAATTCCTTTTCGTTGTTGCGCCATTGAATAAAATCGTATTGGGGTTTAAATGCGTTGTTCTCTACGTGCGGAAAATGGGCTAAAACAGCGATAAAAAAATTCCGCCAGATGAGTTCATTCAGGAACGTTTCAGAGAGCGTTCGCGCAATGGTTGTTATTTCCCTGATGCTGACAGTGCCAAACCGCAAATGTGCACCTAACCGTGTTGTTCCCTGTATTGCAGGCAAATCGCGGGATTGTGAATAATTGGAAAGAAGCTCCGCCGAACTATTGGGAAGTGGCACCAGAAGAGTGCTTTTTTCAAAGCCCAATTCAGCTAATCCGGGCATTCGGAAAGGTTGTGTTTTCAACAAATCCCCCAGTCTGTTTTCCGAAGGGTATGGCTGAATATCGCGGTTTCCAAGAACCTGTTTCCACTTTTTGCTGTAGGGTGTAAAAACGGTGTAGGGGTTGCCATCGTCTTTCAACACTTCATTTTCCTCAAAAATTACATGGTCTTTAAACGCATAAAACCCGATTCCTTTTTCCTGAAGAAAAGCGGCCACCTTCCTGTCGCGCCTGATGGCATAAGGTTCGTAATCATTGTTGGTAAAAACCGCCTGAATTTCAAAAGTTTCTGTCAACACCCGAAAAGCATCTTCAGGGGTTGAATGAAAAATCTTTAGTGAGCTCCCGTTTTTTTCCAGTTCATTTTTAATTTTCTGAACCTGTTTGTAAATAAACGAAACGCGGGCATCGGTTTTATCATTCAGTTTCTCCAGAATCGCGGTATCAAAAACAAAAACCGGAAGCACGGGAAATCCGCTTGT
>JAFGDX010000092.1 GCA_016931875.1 Prolixibacteraceae bacterium | reverse complement strand
TTTTTCATTGTACTTAATTTTAGTGTTAAAAAGGTAACAATGAAAGGTTAGATTTGGTTAGCGCCCCGGGCGCTTTCGTTCAACGGTCACCTGTATGTGGCGTAGCCGATTGCGGGCTACTTTCCTGTCAAACCGAGACGAAGTGGATGCGGGTGGTGAACCTGCAATTAACCATAAAACCGGCTATGACATATACAGATTGTTGGCAACTGGTGTTGATTTTTTCTGTCAGTTTAGCAATTATTTAGTTAAAATTTTTTCGTCATTTTAAACTGAAATAACCTCTCCACAAAGTACAAATTTATTTTGTTTTTTGAGCGCGGGCAACACTTAAACCGACCTGAAAGGTGGTTACAGGGGAGGAAAGGCGGAAGCTCTTTTGTAAAACTTTGGTCTGTGCGACGGCTTGTGGGGTATTACAAATGTGCTTACGACTGTGCGATGGCTATTTATCAATTAGAAGTTTGATTTTATCCACAATATCTCTGGCAACTTCACTTTTCGGTTTTAAAGGATAATCCTGAATATTTTGCCCTTTTATATGAATTAAAACTTTATTGGTATCGTATCCGAATCCTTCACCTGGGTTTGGGCTGTTAATTACTATCATATCAAATCCTTTTTTTGTTAGCTTTTTTTGTGCGTTTTCAATTACATTGTCTGTTTCAAGGGCAAAACCAACAGATATTTGATGTGGCAATTTAATCTTGCCAAATTCTGCTGCGATATCAGGATTCTTAACAAATTCAACCATAGCAATATCTCCGTCCTTTTTAATTTTGGAAGTGGCCTGATGTTTTGGCCTGTAATCGGCAACGGCTGCGGTAAAAATGGCAATATCAACCTTACTGAAATGTTTTTGACATGCTTCGTACATTTCTAACGCCGTGCTTACTTTTTTTATATTTTCCTCAGGAACTTTCAGATGTATGTTAACCGGGCCGGAAATAATTACCAGTTCGACATTTTCTTTTTGCAGTTCCTCTGCAATGGCAAAACCCATTTTACCGCTCGATTCGTTGGTAATAAACCGTACAGGGTCTAAAAATTCCCTTGTCGGTCCTACGGTTAGTAAAATCTTTTTCCCTTTAAGCATTTTTAGTGTGTTTAATTTGCACGGTTAAACCTTATTTCGGAGCCATTTACATGAAGCGAAACCGTTTTGCAATTGCTGGGATAAGCCACTTTATATGATTTATCGTTTTTTAAAAACTTGATTGCATCTTTATTTTCGAACAAACCCACACATTCAATTACTCCATTTACAGAATATCTAATAACTTTCAATAAGTGATTTTCGATTTCGAATGCAAACCATGAGCCGGCTCCTTCACCGGCCAGCCACTGTGCGTTTTCAGTTACGTTTCCCGGACGTTTGGGTTCTGGCAACACACCTTTTAATTTGCTTTTATCGGCAACTGGCGAAGGTGTAAAAGTGAGCGGCAATAATTTAGGCAGGGTAGTTTTATTCCCGAATGAATTTACATTGTTCATAGGTGTTGGCGTGAGCGGCACCAAAAAATTCAGTTTAAAAGCTGATTTCCAGTCGGGATTTCCTGCACGGAGAACAGTGTTTACAAACCGCGAACAATTACTCCCTTTGTATCGGAACGGACCGTAACGGATGGGGCTTTGCTGTTGCATTTCTTCTGCTTTTGCCAAGGCTTTTTCAAAATTAATCCGCCCGTACGATGCATGTATTGCACCTTCGCCATGGCATTCAGCATTGTTTTGTAATTCGGTTAAAATATCTTCGTAATTCAGAATCTGTTTTTTATCGGCTGAGATTTTTGCGCGTGATTTCATTTTCAGGCCATCGTCGGTTTTTTCGCTACGGGCACGGCCATGCTGGAACGGCGTATGGTAACGTCCGAAATCGAAATAGTGGCAGCGGCCTGTTTCATCATCAATCAAAACCAAGGCGGCATGCCCCACTTTGTAATAGTGGTGTTTACTTATTTCAAGGCGGTTGATAAACCCGTCGTACCACGCGCCCGATTGTTTGCACCAGGTTTCGGGCCAGGCTATGGCAATCGCAAATCCGGTATGTTTTTTCTGAAGGCTCATATTTCAAGTTTCGTATTTTGCTGATTGTTCAAATCGAAGTATTGCATTTCTAATTTTCCATTAACCGGAAGTACCTGTGTGATACTTACCGTTTCGAGTCCTCCATCTCGTTCCATAACCAGATTTATGGAATGGTCCTCCGTATGTTTTCCTGCATGAAAGCCAAGTATCGATTCCGGCGAAATACTTCCATTCATTTCAGAAATAAACTTATTGAACCACTGGCGGCGCAAAGTTCGGTGCTCTTTGCTGTAAAGTGTCGCCGACGACCAGATGTAGTTTTCATCAGGATTCAGTTGCCGGTAGTATTTATGCGTACCGTCCCAAACAAATTCACTGAAATGGGTTACTATATCCGCGTTTTCTTCAACCGTTATGATTGTAAAAGGCTCAACATCCTCAAGGTTCTTTTCTGCAAAATACTGTTCAGGATTTTTAGGCGACAAAGCCGCCTCAACCAAAATATTTCCCCGGCTTTGCGCATAAACTGATTTTTTTACGTGTGCTTCAAAAGCGCCATTCAAAAGGCAACACAGCCGTCCCCGGTTATTTGCTGCAATCCACGAACCACCCGCTTTTTCGTCTTTGGGAAAACCAATATTTGTTTCACCCACCTTATAAATTTTAGGCGGAACAGTTGGCCGGTACGCTTTCTCATCGCGGTTCGATGTAAGCACAAAACCACCTGTCTTTTTATTTGGTATATAACTTACTGTGCACATTGGTTTTCGCGGTAACGGATAGTCGAATAAGCCACTCCAAAATTTTCTCCGATTAAAGCCTGCAGGCCCATGTCGATAAGACCAGCTTTGATAATCGCCTGGTGATGGATGCTGTGTTCAATGCAATAGGCAAGTTCACGACCCACCGAACTTTCAGTAAAATTATCCTGCGAACCGTCGGTGGTAAAATCGCCCTCGAATTTTACAGTTTGGTTTAAGTCCAGCGTGTCAAATCCTTTTATTAAGCGGTCAATGGTTTCGATGGCAAATTCTGCACTTACCTCAATTTGTTTGTCGCGCTGGCGTTTATCGTAACTGATGGTGCCTGAAAACGAGCCGGAAACCAACAGAAGGTAGAACTCCAGAATATGCCGGATGTGTTGTCCGACAGCAGAACCGGAGAGAACTTCGTTCTTCTTTTGGTAGTCTTCATTGTTTATTTTCTGAAGCAATTCTTTTAACTGCATCAGATTTTCTTTTGCTACTGTCTTCATTGATTCTTTTTAACGTGATTTTTAATTTTTTTTGAATAGTCGAATTTTTCATCGAATCCTGACAAAATCAGTACTCAGAAATACTTAATTCGGGATGTTCTTAACAATATCGTCGACTGTTGACCGCTTTTTGTAGTCCGGGTCAAAATGCCGCCAGGCAATTTTTCCGTCTTTGCCAATAATGAATGTTGCCGGGATGGGCAATTGCTGGCTCTCGTCAGAGTGGGCATTCGTTAAATCGGCTTTCAGAATTTTGTTGTAAATAGTCCGTTCCAGTTTTGTTGGTCTGAATACCACATTAAAAGCTTCGGAAATTTTATAATCTTCGTCGAACAACAGCGAAAAAGAAGCCTTTGTTTTGTCGGCAGTACGTTTTAAAAACTCCGATTTTTCTGGCGAAACCGCCACCACACTTGCACCTTTTTCATAAATTTTATCGAGGCTTTGTTCCAGCGTTTTCAGATGCTTGTTACAAAACGGGCACCATTGGCCGCGATAAAAGATTACCACAACCGGCCCATTCTTTAAGGCTTCTCCCAGGTTGAAAACATTATCGTGCAAATCAACAGCCGAAAAATTCGGGGCAACTTCCCCAACTTGCAGGCCTTTTGCTTCTTTCACCTTTTTATAACTTGTTGCTTCCATTTTTTTAAGATTAGGGAGTAACAGGGAAACCTGCCACTCCCGGTTTTTATTCATATTATTTATTGTACTTCGTATTCAGCCTGAACGGTAACTTCAACGGTTTTGGAAATGTTGGTTGACGGTTTGCCTTTTACAAAAGTTATCCCGTAATCGGCCAGCGTAACATTGAATTTACTGTCGGCTTCCACTTTTCCGTCTTTCACGGTAATTTTCCCCATTTCGTGAACCGGTTTGGTTACCCCTTTAATAGTAAGTTCGCCTTCAACATGCGCATCGTAAGTGCCATTGGCGCTAAAATTTACTTTGTCGAGGTTGGTGATTTTACCTGTAAGTTTTGCTTTTGGAAAATCTTTTGTATTCAGGAAATCTTCGCCGTTAAAATGTTTCTGCATCAACGCTTTTTCAAATTCAAAACCCTGCATGGGCACCGAGAAAACGATTTCGCCGGTTGCCGGATTAATGGTACTAACCGAGGTGGTGTTGTTGGCCTGAATATCCTCGGCCGGTGTGGAAGAAAAGAATTTGATGTGCGATTTTGAACTCACCAGTTTTGACTGGCCACTGGCTGAAAAGCCTGCAAATAATACTACTGCTACAATTAATAACACTAACTTTTTCATGATTTCTTACTTTTTTTGTTTATAAATGATTTTTATTTTGATACAACATCGCTTTTTTCGAGGATTACATTTTCGTAAAGTTCAAGGTCTGAATCATAAGCTGCGCCAGAGCGGATTACGCCTTTGACGGTCACATTTTGCCCGACTTCGAGATTAGCTGCGTTTGCATTTGTTTCAGGAGTGAAAGTTGCGCTCACCCCGGCTTTGTCGCCATCGTTTTTTAGCAGGACAACTTTTTGCCCGTCGAAATCTTCCGAGATTTTACTCACTGTTCCTGAAACTTCAAGGATTTTTGAATCGCCGTCGGCAGCAAGGTATTTTTCATTGGCTGAAGTAGCATCAGCCAGGTATTCGCTTACTAATTGCTGGCCGGTTAAACTAAAGTCAGCTTTTGCCGACTGTACGTCGCGGTGCGGCATATTAAACATGTAAAGCCCAACTGCTCCTGCAATTACTATCCCGGCTACTGCCGCTATCAATCCAATTCTGATGATTTTTTTCCTTTTCATTTTTTCAATTTTTGATTTTTAAAATTTCAATTTTTGTTTTATGCCTGAACAGTCGTAAATAATTCAAAACCTGACAACTGGAAGCAATATTTTTTCAAAAAAATGCATAAAAAAAGCGGGACTGATGCCCCGCTTTTTTACTCAAATCCTCCCTTCTTTACTTCACCTCGTTTAATGCGAGTTTCATTGTTTCCGCTAATTCTTCGTTGCTTTTTGCAACACTCACCTGTGTAATCAGTTTTTTCGATTCGGCGTCGAAAAAATAAGCCACGCCCGTTGTTTTGTAATCAGCCATCGCTTTATCGAGGCCAACTTTTTTCAACTCTTCGGCTGATTTAGCTTTGCTTGCATCGTCGGTTACATCGTTGGCCACAAACTGGATAGCCATATCCTTGTTGTTTTCCTTAAAGCAGGCCATGGCGCGTTCGCCGTTGTTTTGGCAAGCCGGGCACCATTTTGCATGGTTAATGACTGCCACTACTTTTGAACCTGTTCCTGCAAAAGCAGAAACTGAAATCACCACTACAAGTGCTACACTTGCGAAAATCGTCTTAACTGTTTTCATAATTTTTGAATTTTAAATTTTTTACTGATAATTTTAGTTTACGACTGATTTGTCGGCACACAAATAATTTCCTGACAAACCATATTCAATTTTTTTCAGAAATTAATTACACTGTACCCTTCAGTAATCAGATTCCGCAAACTTGGATGTTGCTTGTATTCTGAAATTAAATTGATTCCGGCGCTTTCCACCTGGTTTTTTACTCCAAAAGCCTGAGCACAGAAACTACATGCACCGGTAATTTTGTCTTTTAATACTTTGTACAAACCGTGCAATTTGTGGTCTTCTTTTTCTAACTCCCCAATCCATTTTGTGCCTGCCCCTTCAAAAATAATTTTCAGGTCGTCGCCATTTTCAACTGCTTCTAAAGCCAACATAAATGCATTCGACACTTTTCCCATGGCTTCAATGGTATTTGTATCTGAAAAAACTACGATTGCTATTTTTGCCATCTTTTTTAATTTTAAATTGTTTAACTATTTTAATTTTGAGTGATAGTCGGAAGATTTCTTCAATCCTGACAAAATCCGATATTATTTTAGTCACGGCCTAAAATAAGGCGATATTCATTTTTTGATTTTCTCGCTTTTTTCAAAAGCGGATAAAAGCTCGTCACGCGTTGCCAACCCATTTTTTAAATAAATTAACGAGCCGTTTTTGTATAACTTGAAATACGGCACACCCTGAATTTTCATTTCTTTCACCAGTTTTTTGCTGGCATCAACATTCACCTTTATCACATTCACTTTTCCTTGGTATTTTGTTTTCAACTCGTCAACAATTGGCATCATCGTACGACACGGGCCACACCACGGCGCGTAAAAGTCAATAAACACGGGTTTCCCAGATTCGATAAACCGTGCCAGTTCTTCATATTCCATTTTATTTTCGGTGTCGGGTTTGGCGTCAGGGTCAACCACTACCGGGAGGTTTTGCAGTTCCCAGTCCATGATTCCGTGTTCCAGGCTATACACATTTTTGTAGCCGTTTTCTTCTAAAATTTGTGCGGCTTTTTCACTACGCCAACCAGTGTTGCAATACAAATAAATGGGCTCGTCTTTAGGTAGTAGTAATACGCGTTTTCTAAAGTCGAGAGCGTAATAATTTAATTGCCCTGCATTGGCAATATGCCCGTTTTTATATTCATTTTGAGTACGAACATCAAGTAAAACTCCGCCCGGTTTTTTAATAAGTTGGTTAAACTGGGCAGGGTTCACCTGGTTTATTTTTGTGGGTTGTGCAAATGTGCAAAATTGCAGGAGTAATAATATTGCAGGATTGATTAATCGTTTCATTTTTTGAAGTATTTGTTTTTGATAGTTTTCGCTATTTAAATCAGGGAATTATAATTTCGACAACAGGCTCTCCTGCTTCCGCTTTTTTTGCATAAATCTCAACTCGTGATATTTTTGGAAACCAGAAGGTGCCGCCGTCAATTTGTAAAAAAACCCGTTCGAGTTCCACGTTCTTACCGTCGACTTCGGTCGAAACTACATATTTCCCGACATCGTTTTTTGAAAGCGACAAGGTTCGTTTAGCATAGGAAACAAACTGAAAATCGGCTTTTTCAGGCGTAACTTCCAAAAATTTTAATCCGTAGGCAAAAAGCTGCTGAACTTTCGTTAATGGCTCAACTGCGCTGTTTTCGGCGTATTTTATCCAGTAAATTTTGATAGGTTCATCTAAATTTAAATTACCATCCGGGGTTGTTCTTACTTCATAAAAAATTTCGTTGGCATCTTTGCTGCGGCCAATTTTGAACAGTGAATTACTGTTTGAATTTTCCGAGTCCGACGCAGTGGAAACAAGTTCAAATACGAAGAAAACTGCTGAAAAAATAATGACTTTTATTACCTGATTCATTTCTCGTGAAATTTAATTTTCACGGGAATAGTCGAATGCCTTTGTGTTTCCTGACAAGGAAATTGAGAAGAAATGAGCGGAAGTAATAAAGTTGTATGGTTAGAAGTAACTAAGGTTTTATTTGCAAAATACCAGTAGTTTTAAAAGAATCAGGGATTTCGGTTTTAAATTCCTTATAAACAAAAGAGGGAATTCCAAGGTCGGCAACAAAAATTTGAACCGTTTCAAGAAGCGCAACCAACTCGGTTTTCATCGCTGCCAGTGTTAGAATAGCATCTGGCTTAAAAAGGCTTTCGAATGTATGTTTATTAAAGCCAGAAGGTAAATCGAGCGATATTTTAGGGCAACTAAACTGATTGGCTGTTTCCAGTGTCTTTTCAAAAATGGCAGGCAAAGGCAGCCTTTGTGAAAAACCAAAATACGCATCGATAAAGAGCTTTGGGTGTTTCGGTTTTTCAGTTTTCGCACCAAATGTTAACGCCTTTTTTAATTGGCTGGCTGGAAGTTTTTTCAGATTTTGGTCAGGAATATCAAGAAAAACCTCGAATCCCCACGCGGCAAGCCTTCTTGCGGCAACCAATCCGCCGCCTCCGTTGTTCCCGGTTCCAACTCCAATAAGGATTTGACCTTTTTCAGGAAGCAATGAAGCGGCGAGGCGTGCAAGATTTAATCCGGCATTTTCCATCATCAATTCAATAGGAAGATTGTAATTCCGAACAGCCAGAAAATCCATTTCCCGAAAGGTTTCAATGGGGAGTGTGGCAATTTTGTTAATGTTTATTTCAGGGAAACTCATTTTTAGTATTTATATCCTTGCATTTCGTTTTGAGTAGCTTCCAATCCGAGAGATAAAACAATGCGGTTTACAAAATTAAAATAAGCCACTACAAGCGTCGCATTCAGGATTCCGCTGTCGGTGACATCAATCTTTTTCAGGGGAGTGAGATATTTTTCATTTCGAAATGCTTCCGGATTGGCTGTTAAGAGGTTGGCAAAATTACACAGGACCAATTCGCGGTTGCTTAGATTTGCATTTTTAAAATCAGTGCGCAACTGCGAGATTTTATCGTCGTTTTTCCAATAATGATTGAGTGCTTGAGCATGATGCATTTGGCAATATTCGCAACCGTTGGCTACCGAAACTACCACTGCCATCATTTCGCGTTCTGCTCTTGAAAGTTCCGATTTCGAGAACATGATTTCCAAATACAAGTCCAGGTGGGCAACAATGCTTTCGGGGCGGAGACTTTGAATTTTATGGACATCGGCTAGTTTACCCCGCTTTTTTATTATGTCGTTGTAAATTTCTTGCAGCCTGCCAGTTGCATTTTCGGGTTCTATTACTTTAATTCTGCTCATTATTTTAATCGGTTTTAATGGCAACTGTCTCGGGGCATTTTTTTCGGTGGGCTAAAACGGATGAATACAACGATACACAAAAAGGGACTAAAAATGTGAGTAATACCCGGTAAATATTGATTCCTTCCGTTTTAAGCTGAAATAAGGAAGGATTGTTAATTAGATTCAGGATTATTCCAACCAGAACTGCCACTCGCAGCGCACGATTCAGTGATTCTTTTTGTGACGCAAGTTTCAGAAAACTTTGTGTTTCGTGTTTATTTTTCATCTAATTTGAACTTTGTGACAACTTTGATTGAATTTGTTTTTTTAAATCTTCCAAATCCATTTCATGCTGGTGTTCGTGATGATGTTCTGTTAATCCTTTTTCAATAATCCCGCTCTGTTTTTCGTAGGTTTTACACGCGTCGCACATCATTTTGTGCATTTCAAGCTGAACTTTTTCGGTAAACGACAGTTTGAAATGAAATTTTTTTTCAATCAACTCGGTAGCTTTTAAACACGATAGAAAGAAAAAGTGCATTATTTTATTTTTCATGATTCTTCTGAATTAATTGTTGAACCAGTTTTTCTCCACGCAATCCCTCAACTGAAGTTTTGCCCTGTGAACAATCTGCCAAAAATTGGACGTGGTAATTCCCAGTTCCTGACAAATTTCTTCTCCATTTTTTTCAGCCAGGTATTTTAATTTTACACACGCATTCCATTTTTCGGGAAGGGCATCCATACATTTTTCAAGTACCTTCTGAAATTCGTTGTCGTCGAGCACATGTTTTTCATCGTTTTCGTGCCAGTCTTTTGGCTTACGGCTTTCCTCCCAGCTTCCACCGGAATCAAAAAATACAGAAAAAGATTGGTCATCAATGTTAACAGTTTGGTTTACTTTTTTCCTGTAATGGTCGATAATTTTGTGGTTCAGGATACTGAAAAGCCATGTTTTTGGCGAACTGTCACCTTTGAAACTTTCTATTTTTTCAGAGGCAGCAAGGAAAGTATCCTGCACCAAATCAGCGGCTAAATCATTTGAAGATGTCTTATGATAAGCCCATCTGTACAGGTCGTCAGTAAATTCTGCCACCCAAGTTGATAAATCTTTTTTATTCATTTAATGTCAAAATCTCAAAAATACAGTTTAATCTTCAATTTCCTGCCGGTGTGTCGGCAAGATTGCACTCTTTGACAAAGCTTTGGTTTGAGGGTTGGCTTGTGTGGCTTTGGCAATGTGTGCAATGTGTGCGGGGTTTCTCTCTCTTTTTGCGGGTGGGAGAAAAAAACAAAATAAATTCCCTCAAATTTGCACTGTCCTATCAAAAAGTCAAATCTTATCTGTTGTTAATATTTTAGTTGTATAATCTATTTTACCCACTTTTCTGTCTTTTTTTTTACACTTGTTGCCAACGGTCACTTGTAAGTTGTCGTTGCGGATTTCGGAGCTCGTTCCTGTCCGGC